>JAYTOS010000559.1:0-20828 GCA_043747705.1 Bacteroidota bacterium | reverse complement strand
GTAGGCATCGGTGTTTCTTCTGTGGTAGCACCTATTTATATTTCTGAAATTTCTACGCCCGTTACCCGGGGAAGGCTCGGCGCTTTATATCAATTCAATATTGTATTTGGTATTTTAGTGGCATTCCTTTCAAATTATTTTTTACAGGGTATTGGCGGCGCAAACGACTGGCGGTGGATGTTGGGCGTATTAGCTGTGCCCGCTGTTGTATATACCGCTTTGGTACTGGGTATTTCTGAAAGCCCAAGGTGGTTAATCACTAAAAAGAACGACCTGGCAGCTGCCAAAAATATCATGCTGCAAATTGGGGTTGCAGATGTAGAGGCAGAGGCGGCCAGTATTATACGGAGTAATGAACACGAAAGTGCCAGTGGAAAAGCCGTTGCTTTCTTCAGCTCAAAACACAAAAAGATTATTTACCTGGCATTTATGATTGCCTTTTTTAACCAGGTTTCGGGTATTAATTTCATCCTGTATTATGCACCTGAAATTTTGGAAAAAGCGGGGCTTGCAGCAAAAGAATCTTTATTCAACTCTATTGCCATTGGGGGTGTTAACCTGCTGTTCACTTTTGTGGGACTATATTTGATAGACCGCCTTGGCAGAAAAGTATTGCTAATCATTGGTTCATTCGGTTACATCCTCAGTTTATCAATGGTATCATGGGCATTTTATGCCCATATGGGACCGGTTTTTTTAATGGGTTTTTTACTGCTCTTTATTGCAGCGCATGCCGTTGGGCAGGGGGCCGTTATCTGGGTGTTTATTTCTGAAATATTTCCGAATAAAATACGGAGTGCCGGGCAATCATTTGGTGCCAGTGTTCATTGGGTTTTTGCCGCATTGATTACATTGGTAACACCTGTTTTTTTAGACAAAGACCATGGTTTTTTTAAAGATAACCCCTGGCCTATTTTCGCCTTTTTTGCTGCTATGATGGTATTGCAATTGATTTGGGTAGTATCCAGCGTTCCTGAAACAAAAGGCGTTTCACTTGAGGCATTGGAAAAGAAACTGAGTGCTTAACCCTTCCCTGTTTTTTAATGGACAAATCGGCCTTTGTTGATTGCATTCCTGATAATGCAAACCAATAGTAATGATGGCTGTTTATTCTCCACCTGGCCCTCCTGCATCACTTACGCTGACAAAAATCCCTGTTTGTCTTGCCCGCTGAATAGATATTTTTTAATGATTTTGCTTATCTTACTTTCTAAGTCCTCTTTTTGAAACCAGCTATGAAAAACAATACGGCAATTCCTACGCTTAAAATGGATAAGAAGATACGGTGGCTCTTCGTGTTTTCACTGGTTGCATTTATTTGTTTTATGGGTATCCTGAATCAACAAAAAAACAGTCAACAGGCTACCAGGAAGGAGGTTTATAACACGTATTCCATCATTCAGAAACTGGAAAGTGTGAATACCTTGGTAGTAGAAACAGAATCCGCCTCGCGTGGTTACCTGTTGACAAACGACACGGACTGGAAAAACAAACTGGCTCTTCTTCATATACAATTGCTTGACTCCATTAAGGCCATCGGGCACCTTATTCAAAATTCGCCAGAAGAAAATGAACATATTCAGGCACTCGAAGTGCTGGCACAGAAGAAGATCCTTTATCAAAAAGAACTCATCAATGCCCCTGTTCTCACACACGCCTTATTACAAAAAGTACGGTTGGATGCTGAGCCACGGCAGATCACCCTGTCTATTAAATCAAGAATTGCCGAAATTAAACAGGACGAAGAAACTTTATTAATAAAACGGGTTGGAAAAAATGAAAAAGAATATAATACCGGTGTTTTACTTGCGCTGTTTGGTGGCATTTTTGCTTTCTGCCTGGTATTGATTATTTTATTTCAACTACATCGGGATATTTTTCTGCGCAAAAAAGCGGAAGAAGAGGTTACCTCCAGCGAAGCCAAGTATCGTAACCTTATTGAAAATGCAGGAGTAGTGATGTACACCGCTGATAATACAGGTGCTATCACTTTCGCAAATAACCGTGTAAGCGAATTAACAGGTTACAGTGTTGAAGAGTTGAAGGGTAAGCACTTTTCAGTTTTACTTGACCACGGGTGGGCAGAAAAAGTAGTTAATTTTTATGTGGCACAATTTCAAGAAAAGAAGCCTGCAACCACATTGGATTTTCTCACGCGTACAAAAATGGGAGAGAAAAAATGGGTAGAACAAGCCGCTCAATTGTTGTTTGAAGAGGGCAATGTTACCGGTTTTCAATGCATGGTAAAAGACATTACCGAACGGAAAGAGATTGAATTTGAACTCAATCAATCCGAATTAAAAAGAAAAGAAAACGAATACCGCCTACGGGCAATACTTGATAATACCTCTACCCTGATCTTTATCAAAGACCTGCAGGGCCGGTACATCATGGTAAACAAGCGTTTCAAAGAAGTTTTTGCCCTTACCGATGAGATGGTGATTAATAAAACAGACTATGATTTCAGCCCAAAAGAATTAGCAGATCATTATAAGGCGCTTGATGAAAAAATTATCAGCACCCTTACTTTTATCGAGAGTGAAGAATTGGTAGAAACATCGCAGGGCAAGCGGAACCTGTTATTGGTAAAATTCCCCTTGCTGGATGATAAGCAAAATATATTTGGCATAAGTGGTATTGCAACTGACATAACAGAACGTGTGCAAAGCCGGCAGGAACTGGAAGCGGCCCTTATAAAAGCAGAAGATGCAAAACAATTGCAAGAGCAGTTTTTCGCTAATATGAGTCATGAGATACGTACCCCGCTAAATGGTATCCAGGGTATGACGAGCCTGTTACTGGAAACAAAACTAAGTGATGACCAGCACGAATTCACCAACATGATCAAGCGCTCGCTCAATAACCTTGTGGCCATATTGAATGACGTGCTTGACTTCGCCAATATACAGGCCGGCAAACTTACACTTGAGAAAATAGAATTTGATATTATTGATGCGCTTGAAGCTGTACAAAACCAATTTGCCCACCAGCTAAGCAGTAAAAGTCTTGATTTCAGGGTGTTGATTGACAATGATGTACCCCCATCTTTAATTGGTGATCAGTACCGGTTAAAACAAATCTTGATTAACCTAATCGGTAATGCAGTAAAGTTTACGAAAACGGGGGGTATTCAGGTACATCTGGGCTTGCAACAAAAGACAGAAACAACCGCCATTATTTTATTTACGGTTCGAGATACCGGTATCGGAATTTCGGCTGAGAAATTAGAGACAATATTTGAACGGTTTGCGCAGGCCAATATGGATATATCCCGCCGTTATGGCGGTGCTGGGCTGGGCCTGGCCATCAGTAAGGGTTTAGTACAATTGCAGGGCGGGGGTATTTCAGTAGAAAGTACACCGGGCGAAGGCTCTGTATTCAGTTTTCATATCCCGTATAGCATTAAAAAGAGTACAGAAGAAGTTCCTGCGGTTGATTATGCGTTACAGTTAAAAGACAAGCGGTTTCTGGTGGTAGAAGACAATGAGGTTAATCAAAAATTGATTGGTTTTGTTTTACAAAAAGTAGGTGGAAAAGTAGATATCGCTTCTCATGGAAAAGAAGCCGTTGCCTATTTCGAGCAGAATAAAAGTTATGACCTGATTATTATGGATTTACAAATGCCTGTTATGGATGGATATGAAACCGCTGTTTACATTCGACAGACCCTTCATTTGAAAACGCCTATCATCGCCATGACAGCTACTGCTTTAAAAGGCGACCAGGAAAAATGCAGGGAGGTAGGGATGAATGATTTTATGTTGAAGCCCTTCGATTTCAATGATCTTTATAAGCGGCTGGTGAGTTTATTATTTAATGAAAGTTTGGAAACCGGATCGGATGATGCTCAAAAAAAGCAACAGCCTGCAAAAATGTATGACCTCGCTTTACTGGAAGAATTGGATGATAAAGAATCACTGCTTGATGTTCTTTCCCTTTTCTTAGACAATACACCACAGGAGGTAAAAGAACTCGAACAACTGGTTAAGCAAAAGAACTGGAATGCCCTTTTCAGGCTGTCACATAAGATAAAAGGCGCTGTCGCAATATTACAAGCAACACAGCTGGCCAGCCTGTTGGGCAAGATTGAAGAAAACGCAAAGGAGGAAAAAGACGTATCTACCCTTGAAAAACAGGTAGCGGAAGCTTGTGCGCTGTTTACAGAAATGGAAATACAGTTACGTGAAGAGCAGGCCCGCATTAATAAAGAGCTTTCCGAAGCCGGGGGAAAAGGTTAATTTTGCAGCGATTCTTTATTCAATAATTGCCCCCGATGAAAATATTAGTTGCCGAAGATGAGCCCATGCTGCTCAAGACTATTGAGCTGAAACTTAAAAAAGAAGGTTACGAAGTAATTACGACCATTGACGGACGCGAAGCCGTTGCAAAAATAGAAACAGAAGACCCTGATATGGTAATCACCGATATCATGATGCCGTATGTTTCCGGACTTGAAATTGTTGCCATCGTTAGAAAAAAAACCGGTAAAAAAACCCCTATCATTATGTTGTCTGCCATGGAGCAGGAAAAAGTGGTTATGGAAGCTTTTGAACTGGGTGCCGATGATTACATAACCAAGCCGTTTAGCCTGAATGAGCTGGCTATACGTGTAAAACGGTTAATGAGCCAGTTCCAAAGGAACAATCCCGGCTAATCTTTGTGATAATACATTCCTGTGCATCTTTAACGAAATACAGTTTGTTGATATATGATTTTATTGAAAAAAATATTACCCCTTAGCCTGCTGTTTTTCATAGTCACCGTAACCATTAAAGCTAAGGGACAGGCTTTAGATACTTCTTCTTCCGATGCGTTGTTTCAGGCGGCAAGAAAAGCAGCTTTTGACAGCAGTGATTATCCTAAAGCAAAAGCCTATTTATTTAACGCCTTACGGATAAGTCCGGATTATGCAGATATCCGGATTTTCCTTGGCAGGATCTATACCTGGACAAAAAATTACGATAGTGGCCGCGCCGCTTTTCAACAAGTACTGGCTGCAAACCCTGACTATGAAGATGCAACGGTTGCCTATGTTGACCTGGAATATTTTAGCGACAATTATGAGAAAGCACTGGAGATTTGCAAAGCCGGGTTAAGAAACCATCCAGCTTCTGAGCCACTGATGCTGAGGGAAGCCAAGATATTAAATGCACAGAAGCGTTTTGATGAAGCGGACGGGGCTATTCAGAAATTATTATTCCTGAATAGTAACAACAAAGATGCCATCGAGTTATCAAACAGCTTCCGGAATGCAGGTAAAAAAAAGAATGTCGATAGTAATATTATTCCCGTTTCCCGTAAGCAGGATACCTCTTCTTCTGATGGTTTATTATTAACAGCACGAAAAGCGGCGTTTGACAAAAAGGATTATCCGCTGGCAAAAAATTATTTGTACCGGGCATTACACCTGAGTCCGGATTATGCAGATATCAAAATATTTCTTGGGAGGCTACATACTTTTTCAAATAATTATGACAGTGCCCGTTATTATTTTGTTGATGTTCTAAAAACCAACCCCGGTTACGAAGATGCCTCATTAGCTTACAGTGATATGGAATATTGGAATGATAATAACAGCAAGGCTTTAAGTATTTGTGATTCGGCGTTATCATACCATCCTGCATCTGAAGCCTTGCTTATTCGAAAAGCAAAAATATTAAGTAGCCTGTGGCGTTTTACTGAAGCGAATATTTTTGTACAGCAGGTATTGAACATTGACAAAAACAACAGCGATGCGCGCTCTTTAGCCAACAGGATCAAAGAACTATCCAGTAAGAATAAAATAGGATTTAGTTATGATTATGTTTATTTCGATAAACAGTTTAGCGACCCATGGCACCTGGCCAGTTTTGAATATACCCGCAGAACCGGTATTGGTTCTGTAACGGCAAGGGTTAATTATGCGAACCGGTTTACGGAAAACGGTGTTCAGTATGAGTTAGATGCATACCCGCGAATTTCAAAAGTATTTTATACCTATATAAATGCCGGTTATTCAGACAATGTGGGTGTGTTTCCACAATGGCGTGGTGGTTTTTCTTTGTATGCCAATCTGCCTAAAAGTTTTGAAGGTGAATTGGGTTTCCGTTACCTGAAGTTTTCGGGTGATCCTACCTGGATATATACGGCATACCTGGGTAAATATTATAAGAGTTGGCTGTTTAGTGGCAGAACCTATATCACCCCTAGTACGTTTACCAATACGGTGTCTGGATCTTACACCGTTGCTGCGCGATATTATTATGGCAGTGCAGATGATTGGTTTGGCGGAACCCTAGGTTACGGTATTTCTCCTGATGACCGCTTTAATTCTATCCTGATAGACAGTAAAATAAAGCTTGTTTCTTATAAAGCTGGTCTTTCATTTAAAAGGAAGGTTGCAAAATTCAGCATTATTAGCATTGACGGAAGCTGGCTTAACCAGGAATACCTTCCGCAAACAAAGGGCAATCAATATCAATTTAGTATCGGATGGCTTTATCGTTTTTAGGCAAATATAAAACGTCATTTTTCCGGGTATTGCTTTTCGCAGTGCTGTTACTGCCCTTGTGGATGTTCCTGATCTGGTGGCTAACACCCAAAAGAAAACTCGAAATTGCAATTCTTGATAAAACGGTGCTAACAGATAAGGGCAGGGAACATATTTCTCTCGACTGGGTATTAAACCAGGAACGGTTTGCAAAAAGCAATAATCAGTTATATGAAAAACAGAGGGACTATTATGGTTTTTTTCCCGGTAAAGGCGAAAAGTTCCAGCTAAAAGGATTAGAGCGGTTTAGCGTTACCCAGTTGGAACAGCTGAGCAATGATGTTGATGCCACTTATTTTACAGACACCTATGGTATATTCAAGAACGAGTGGTACAAACAAGGTGATTCTAAAGAACGGTCGGGTATTGTATATGGCGGCATGAGCAGGCAGGATATCGGCTTTCTAAAACAAATGCAGTCGAAGCATAAACTTATCATTACAGAGTTCAATTGCCTTGGATCTCCTACATTACCAAATATCAGAAATGAATTTGAAAACATGTTTGGTATAAAATGGACTGGCTGGATAGGCCGGTATTTCGATTCCTTTGATACCACTGTTAATAAAGAATTACCGCATTGGCTCATTAATAATTACAAAGCCCGGCACAATGGCGCATGGCCCTTTCACAAAAGTGGTATCGCGCTGGTACATTCCGATGACAGAATCGTGATACTGGAAAATGAAACGCATTTGCGTAACGAGCTGCCACATATTTATGCATCAGGAGAAGGACAAAAACATTATGGGATGCCAAAAAAAATCAAATACTCATTTTGGTTCGATGTAATTGAGCCCAATACCTCTTATAATCATACAGTCGCCACATTTGAACTTGATGTAAATGAAAATGGCAAAGAAGAATTACGCAGGAATAATATACCATCTTCTTTTCCGGCAGTTACCGTGCATGTTAACAATGATTACCGTTTTTTTTATTTCTCGGCTGACTTTTGTGATAACCCGGTAGAATTAAGCTCTTCCTATTTCAAAGGCGTCAGCTATGTAAGCTGGTTAATGTATAATACGAGCGACCCGCAGGAACGAAAAAGTTTTTTCTGGCAATTATACCGGCCCCTGGTAACCACAATATTTAATGACTATTACAATAGCAGGAAAGTGAATTAGTTTAAAAAAATAGGGAATATCGAATAAAGGAAATCAACTTCAAGCAATCCTTATTCAATCTCCTATGCCCGTCCGATAAGGAATGAATATTAAACTCGGTATTATTGCGGCGTATATTTTTGCAAAAGGCTATCGGGTACTAATGTCAGGGTTTTTATAAAATTATTATTTTTTGTCTTAAACCGATTAAATGCCGCTTTCAGTTCATTGGATTTTGTTTCATTTTGTTCTAGATTAAGGTCCATTTTATTACTAATGTGGTAAAGGTCATTTCCGTTAAGCATGTACTCCCCCATTACAAAATCAATAATATCGTTTTTGGTTTGCATAAGTGGATAAGCATGTCTGTTCCTAAACTGTCGTGCCGTATCTAACCCACTGCCTATCCAGTTTACGATAGATGGCGTTTGCAAGTGGTGGCTTTTTTTAAGCCAGGCCAAAAGGGTAGGTGTAATATCAAAATGGGTAGAAATAGACGAGAACTTCGCCCTACGGCTTAACAATGGCGAATAAATAAGCAGCGGCACGTGGTAACGGTCTATTTTTGTGCTCATAGGAATTTCCGGTATACGGTGGTCGCCGGTGATGACAAAGACCGTGTTATTGAAATCGGGTCTTTGCTTATATTGATTGATAAATGCCTTAACGGCATCATTCATGAAAAGTATACTGGCATACTGTTTTTTATAACTTCTGTATTCCTGTTTTTTTATATCATCAAAGCCAAGTTCTGTCATGCGTTGTTCTACTCTTTGCAGGTAATAATCCTGTTCGTTTATAAGGAAGGGGTTATGCGTAGAAGCTGTCATTACCACACTTATATAAGGTTGTTCTGGTGTGACTTTTGTTTCAAAAAACCTCCTGAATAATTCTTTATCACCATATCCCCAGGTAAATCCATTTTGTTCCGGCATTTTTGTATATCCTGCTGGAAAGGTTTTTTCATCGTTGATTGTCGTAATACTATTCTTTTGTAAGAAGGCATCCATATTATCAAAATGCGAATCGCCACCATAATAAAAAGAAGTATTGTATCCATTGTTCTTTAAAATGTTCAAAAGCGAGAGGTGTTTAGGCATTGACGCTCCCAACTCTGCAAAACCGTTTTTTGCAAATGGCAAAGAGCTTAATAAAGAAGGGAGGACCGCAAACGTTCTTCCGCCTTCACTCAAAAAATTTTCCCAGTACAAACTTTTCTCTGCAAGTGAATCAATGAAAGGCGTGAAATTTCCCAGGTAGGCCCCTTTATTGGTAAACGCACGGCCAAGCCCTTCAACCGACAGGATTACTATATTGGGGGGCGTACCAGAAGACGTAAAGAACGGTGATAATACATCTGCTGTACTATCTGTTGTATGCAAAAATGGGTAGTTCTTTTCATCAACATACGTAATTTTTGAAAGACTGGTATCGCTATCAATAGAAGCATAATCACCTGAGTAGCTATCAGAATAAATATCTTTTTCCTGTGTTGCAGGGAAGAAATACTGATACGATGACCTGAAGAAAAAGTAAGATTTATTAAGCGAAAGGTTATTGCTGTATTCCTGCCCAGGCATCATTGAATTGGTAACAGTTAACACATCCCTGATACCTGCGGTTACCAAACAAAGTAACAGTACCGCAGCAAGGCCACCATTTACCTGTAGCTTTCTTGGAAAATAGATTAGTGCCGATAGGGCGAGTGAAATAAGTACCAGAAATCCACTAATCATTCCTGCATTAATCCCGCCTGCCGAGCCCACCGTTTGTTTTATATCAGTCCAGGAATATGCCCATAGATCGGCACCAAGGGGTACCAGCGTAGTGATAAAATATTGTGCCAATGATACCTGTATTAACAGCAATACAACCGCGAATACCAGAAATGTTACATGTGCAATTTTTTTATGCAGCAGGTATAAAATGGCAAACGGCGCAAAGCTCCATAAGCAGAGTTGGGTAAAGAATGCGAGGTCTTTCGCAAGCCCGTATAAAATTACTTTGCCAAATAATTTAGGGGTTCCATGTTGTGTAATATCATAAATCAGTTCAAAAGCGCGCGACAAGATCATTAACGCAAGCAATATAAATGCATGACTGATAAAATATTTAAAAGAATTAAAAATAAGGTCGGGTAGTTTTTTTAATACCGGAATAACTTTTCTTTTAAATAGGGAAGATGGCTCAACGACGGCTTCAGGTTCCGGCATAACAATGGGAGCCGGGGCTACCGGTACTATTTCAATAACCGGAATAATTTCTGTTACAGGTTCAACAGGTATGGGTTCTATGGCTACCTCGGCAGTACCCGTTTTTTTAGCAAACCCTTGTCTTGTCATTTCGCCCCAGGCATTTTTCTTTCGCAAGTAATCAACAAACCCCTTAATGGCACTCCATACAACGAATGGGTGAAAATAAAACGGCTCTGTAACAGCCGTTAATAACAACACCATTACGTCTGTTCGCCGCTTATATTGGTTGTATGTCATTACCTCCATTAAAATAGCGAAGGCGGAATAGAGATACCCAAAACAAATAATGAACAACAGGTACATAAAGAAAAACGACCAGTCCATTAAACCCAGTGCTGCAAATATGAAGAAGCTTACAAAGCCAAAGAATTCGATCACCGGTGCGCACATTTCAAAAAAGAACCAGTACGGGTAACTAAGCATACCCAGTAGCCCATACCTGGGGTTTAGAAACATTTTCCTGTGAAATTTCAGTGTTTCAATTGTTCCCCTTGTCCAGCGGTTTCGTTGGCGTCCGAGTATATTAAACGAGTTGGGTGCTTCTGTCCAGCACAAAGGATCGGGTATATAGGTAACCCTGTATTTTATATTCCTCTCTTCCATGTAACGCCGCATGCGTACCACCAGTTCCATATCTTCTCCCACCGTATTATGATCGTAGCCACCGGCTTTGATGGCGATATCTTTATCAAAAGCACCAAAAGCACCAGAGATAAGCATCAGCCCATTCAGACGGCTCCAGGCCATTCTTCCTAAAATAAAAGCCCGTATATATTCGAGTATCTGCATCCGTGGCAGGTACTCTTCGGCCAACCTTACTTTTACCAGTTTGCCATCTTCTATCTCACAGGAATTGGCAATTCGTACCACACCGCCGGAGGCGATCACTTTTTCATCTGTCTCTTCCAGAAAGGGTTTAATCATTTTTAATAAAGCATCCTGTTCCAATATGCAATCCACATCAATACAAACCAGGTATTTGTTCGACGAGACATTGATGCCTACATTCAGGGCGTCCGCTTTTCCTCCGTTCACTTTATCAACCACCAGTAGTTTGTGATAAATAGTATTGCGGCTTTTATATACACCGCGTACATCTTTGGTCTTTATTTTATAATCAACAAAAAAATCAATTTTTTCAAGATCGTAAGCACCGATCATTTTTTGCAGGCAGTCGTCTTTACTCCCATCATTAATAACAATCACCTCCAGGTTGGTATAATAAATGGAAAGAAGTGAGCGCACATTTTCCACAATATTTTTTCCCTCATTATATGCGGGTGCCAGAACACTTACTGTTGGTGCATGTATAGAAGAAGCAAGTACACGATAATCTGTGAAACTGTTTTTGCGCATGTATTTTTCTGTTTCGCCAATGGAGAAAATTGCGATGAACAGATAAGATAAAAACAATACTGTTGAATAAAGAAATATTCCATAGGTGAGGATATCAAATAAAATATTCACAAAGATGTTCCCGGTCATTTTACTGTTTTTACATGCCTGAGTATTCTTTCAAAAGGTTCCGGTTCGGCAATGGCCTTTTTTTCCAGTATGTCAATTCCGTTTGTACTACAAGCCGCCAAAACAATAGCCGCTTTTAATTTGATAATATTATTAGGGTCATCCAGTAAGCTTACTAAGAAATCCGATTGTGCTTCTGTAGCCAATACGGCCAATGCGTCTAGCATGATTGACCTGTTAAAAAAATCTTCTTTCCTGAAATAGCCGGCTAAAACTGATGGTGTTGATTGATCTGCCAGTCTTACCAGGGTTTTTACTGCCTGTGTTCGCACGCCTTCATTAGGATGCACAAGACAGGCAATCGCATTATCGCGTAATGCGAACTGCTGGTATTCATCCGCCAGCTTCAGGGCAAAAACGACAACCGTGTCATTTTTTGAAAGCAGCCAACCGGCAATACTTTCAGAAAGGTTTTCCTTATTAGAGGTCAGGCGAAGCTGTTCGAGGAGTTTGATCTGTTGCCATTCCGTTAACGGGTAAGAGATTATGTCTAAAAAGCGGAGTCCCGCAAATCCGGTCATGTGTATTACACCAGTTTGCGCCTCCATCCGTACAAATTCGTTGTTGTTGTTGGTATTTTTATAAATCGTTTTCAATACGTCTTTTTGATCCATCAGGTAGAGTTCCTGTATGCCCCTTGCTTTCACATGCCATTTTCGCTTGGTGTTCAATTTTTTAAGGGAGTCTTTCTTCAGGTCCAGTTGATTATACAACTGAACAATTGTTTCTCCCACCGTACCGGAAAAGTTTTTTTTACAGTTGATCAATTCATCGATGGCAAGTTGGCGGGCAGTTTTATTTTTTAAAATGCGATAAAATTTTGCGGGCAGTTGAATATCCGCTTCCGATTCTTCAAGGATAATATTACTAATCCATACTTCCAGGTTATGCCGGATGCTGGTGGTATAAAAAAAAAGTCTTTTTTTGTTAAACAGGTGGATATAAATGGTGGCGACTATGATAATTATCCCGGCCCCCATTACTTTTACTCCTGTCATCAGGTTGTCCGGGCTCATGAATTCCAGAAAGCTGCGGGACGCTTTATTATCAAGCAGCCAGAAACCCCGGTCAAAAAAAATATTCAAAATTGGCAATAACCGCATGTAAAAAAGATAGGATGCATAATCGGCGGTCAAGTTACAAAATAAATCCCCCGGCTTCTTAATAACGCCAGCTTTGCGATCTTGTTTGAAAATACCCGTTTTCTAAAGTAGGTTTGTATATATATTCGCTGTGTTGTATTATAAAAAATATTGTTATGAGTTTTCGAAATTTTAAAATGGTCAGTTATGTGGTATATGGCCGTGGTTGTTTTAACCAGTTAAATGAAATTCTGGCACCCCAGCGTAAAGCCGATGCCCCAATGATTTTTTTGGTAGACCATTTTTTCGAAGGTAAGCCCTTTGTTAACCGGGTACCTTTACGCGGCAAAGACAAGATCGTTTTTGTTGATGTTACCTATGAGCCTAAAACTACACAGGTAGATACCCTTGCCTGGCAATTAAAAGAAGAATTTGGTATGATCAGTGGTGTAATAGGTATTGGGGGAGGATCGGCCATGGACCTTGCCAAAGCTGTTTCATTAATGATGACTAATCCCGGCTCCTCTGCCGATTACCAGGGCTGGGACCTTGTAAAACTTCCCGGCGTATTCAAAGCGGGTATACCCACCTTAAGCGGTACGGGTGCCGAAGTGAGCCGCACAACGGTATTAACCGGGCCAACACGCAAGCTCGGTATGAACAGTGATTTTACACCGTTCGACCAGATTTTACTTGACCCCGAATTAACCAAAGACGCTCCCGCTAATCAACGTTTTTACACTGGTATGGATTGCTATATTCATTGTATCGAAAGCCTGGAAGGTACTTTCCTCAATGAATTCAGTAAGAGTTATGGGGAGAAAGCATTACAGTTATGCCAAAAAGTGTTTGTAGAAAAAAATACCTGGGATGATGAATGTGATGACCAGTTGATGATGGCTTCTTATGCCGGCGGCATGAGCATTGCTTATTCACAAGTGGGTGTGGCACATGCTGTAAGTTATGGACTGAGTTATTTATTAGGCACCAAACACGGCATTGGTAATTGTATTGTTATGAACCATCTGGAAGAATATTATCCGGCAGGGGTAAAAGAATTCAAATACATGGTTGCCAAAAATAAGATTGAAATCCCCACTGGTATTTGTAATGGGTTAACCGATGAACAGTTTGATACCATGATGAATGTTTCATTGGGTATGAAGCCCCTATGGGAAAACGCTTTGGGGGCGGATTGGGAAAAGATTATGACAAGGGAAAAGCTGCGGGGGCTTTATCAGAGATTATAATACAGGCTCATTGAATATCGAATATTGAACAGAGAATTTTGAATATAGAGGTGAACAGCAATAGTTGGGGTGGGCTTGCATTTATTAGAACTATGTATTATTTTGTAGCAAAAAAAAACACACATGAAAAAATTATACTTTCTCTTTTTTGCAGCAACGATGGTTCTTGCCTGCAACCAACCCGCGGCTACCAAGGATACAACGGGGTCGTTTAATCTCGATTCTGTTAAAGTGGCTATTACAGCCAACAATAAAACATTTTCCGAAGCCATTGAAAAAGGCGATTCTGCCTTATTTGTATCAAACTACACCACGGATGGTTGTGTAATGCCCAATGGTGGCGCGCCTAAAATGTGTGGTACAGAAGGATTGTCTAAATTCTTTGGCATGGCTAAACAGATGGGTATAAACAGCATTAAACTTACTACCACAGAAGTGCTTGGTGGAAAAGAACTCGTATCGGAAGAGGGTTCTTATGAAATAATGGACAAGGTTGGAAACGCAATAGATAAAGGCAAATTCATAGTAACCTGGAAACAAGAAAACGGCACCTGGAAAAAATACCGCGATATCTGGAACAGTGATATGCCACCACCCCCACCGCCGCCAGCTAAAGAATAATTAGTAAAGCACCCTAATTTTGTGCCCTTGTGTTTTTTGTGATAAATATCTCGCACAAAAATACAAGGGCATAATTTTAATTACCCAACGGCTTTATCTTTATTCTCATGAAATACATTTACTTTATTCTGCCCGCGCTGGCAGGATTAACCATTACTACACAGGCTGGCGTAAACAGCCAGTTGAAAGTTGCCGTAAACAATCCCTGGATAGCTGCGTTCATTTCTTTTTTAGTAGGTACCGCTATATTAGGCTTGTATATCATTACTACCAAACAAGCCACACCTTCTTTTGCACAATTGCGTGGAATTGAATGGTATAAATACACCGGTGGCTTATTGGGTGCCTTTTTTGTAACGGTGATTATTTTTTCTGTACAACGCATCGGCTCCGCCAATGTTTTTGCACTCGTTATTGCCGGGCAGTTATTAATGGCTTTACTATACGATCATTATGGACTATTCGGTTTCAGGCAGGCCAATATTAACTGGGTAAAGTTATTGGGTGTGGCCATGCTTATCGGCGGTGCTTACCTGATTAACAAAAAATAAACCCGGTACCCTGGCTGGATTTCATTTTTTCGCTTATGTATCTGAATAATCCTGTAATTTAATAGTCCGCATACCAAACCCTAACCACACATGAAAAAAATTATTGCCTTCATAGTATGCTATGCAGCTATGTTTATCGTTTCTGCCCAGCCTTTTCAGGCTTCATTATTCAACAGTATGCAATGGCGCATGATCGGCCCGCATCGCGGCGGGCGAACAGTAGGTGCTGTGGGCGTTCCGTCTCTGCCCAGTGTTTTTTATATTGGTGTAAATAATGGCGGTGTTTGGAAGACCAATGATTATGGCCGTACCTGGAATCCCATTTTCGATCAGATGGCAACAGGTTCTGTGGGCGATATCGCTGTTTCTGAATCCAATCCAAATATTGTATATGTTGGTTCCGGCGAAGGCATCCAACGCCCCGACCTTTCAGTGGGTGATGGAGTTTATAAATCAACCGATGCCGGTAAGACATGGGCTAATATGGGATTAAAAGACGGACAGCAGATCGGCAACATCATCATCGATCCAAAGAATGAGAACCGTGTTTTTGTAGCAGTGCTTGGTCATCCTTACGGACCTAATACCGAACGTGGCGTATATAAAAGTTTAGATGGCGGTAAAAACTGGGAGCGTGTTTTATATAAAGATGAGAATACCGGTGCCATACAGGTCAACTTCGACCCGAATAATTCAAACATTCTATATGCAGACCTCTGGGCCGGAAGGCAGGGCCCCTGGGAGAATGGCCAGTGGAACGGAACCGAAAGTGGTTTGTATAAATCAACTGATGGCGGCAGTACCTGGAAAAAACTAACCAGGGGATTACCTACTACACAGCAAGGCCTGGGAAGAATTGGTTTTGGTATTGCCCCCACCAACAGCAACCGTTTATATGCAACTGTTGATGCGGGAAAATCCGGCGGTATTTACCGGAGCGATGATGCGGGAGAAAACTGGGCCCTCATGAGCAGCGATGAACGCTACTGGGGACGTGGCAGTGATTTTGCCGAAGTAAAAGTAGATCCTACCAATGCGGATATTGTGTATAGTGCCAACGTAGTAACCTGGAAATCTGTTGACGGTGCCAAAACATGGACAGGCTTTCGCGGCGCGCCGGGGGGGGATGATTACCATCGTATCTGGATCAATCCCAATAACCCCAAGATCATGTTGATCGCGCTTGACCAGGGAGGTATTATTACCGTGAATGGTGGTGAAACTTTTTCATCCTGGTATAACCAACCCACCGCACAGTTTTATCATGTGATTACCGATAACGAATTTCCATACAATGTTTATGGCGGACAGCAGGAGAGTGGTTCGGTAGGCATTTCTTCCCGGGGTAATGATGGACAAATTACTTTCCGTGAATGGCATCCGGTAGGTGCAGAAGAATATGGATATATAGCGCCCGATCCGCTTAACCCCAATTTAATTTATGGCGGTAAGCTAACCCGTTATGATAAGCGAACAGGGCAGATACAAAATATCGCACCCGAAGCTATCCGCAGCGGGAAGTATCGTTTCTTAAGAACGGCCCCTGTTTTGTTTTCTCCCATTGATCCCAAAACTTTATACTACGCCGGAAATGTTATTTTTAAAACAAGGGATGGCGGCAACAGCTGGGAAACCATCAGCCCGGACCTTACCAGGGAAAACTGGGACATACCCGCCAGCGTAGGCATTTATACCACCGAAGAAATGAAAAAAATGCCGAGGCGTGGCGTGGTATATACCATCGCGCCATCATTCAAAGACATCAATACTATTTGGGCTGGTACTGATGATGGTTTTATTCAGCTAACAAAAGATGGTGGTAAAAACTGGAAGAATGTAACGCCGCCGGAGATCACTTCGTGGAGTAAAGTATCATTAATGGAAGCAAGTCATTTTGATGTGAATACAGTTTATGCTGCGGTTAACCGGATACGCTGCGATGATATGCACCCTTATGCCTACAAAACAAATGATGGTGGTAAAACATGGAAACTCATCACCAACGGCTTACCCGCCAATGAACCTATTAATGTAGTACGTGAAGACCCTAACCGTAAGGGCCTGTTATTTGCGGGTTCTGAAAATGCCGTGTACGTTTCTTTTGATGAAGGTGAACACTGGCAATCTTTGCGTTTGAATATGCCCGCAACATCTATCCGCGACCTGGTTATTAAAGATGATGATTTGGTTATTGGTACACATGGCCGTAGCTTTTGGATATTGGATGATATTACGCCACTGCGACAGGTAACGACCAATCTTACAAACGCCCCGGCTATTTTATATAAGCCACAACAAGCCATACGCGTTCGCTGGGATATGAATTCAGATACACCTTTGCCTCAGGAAGAACCGGGCGGACAAAATCCCCCGGATGGCGCTGTAATAAATTATTATTTATCGGAAAAAGCGCAGGGTGAAATAGCACTGGAAATTGTAGATGCTGCAGCAAAATCTATTCGCAGGTATAGCAGTTATGATAAGCCTTACAAAGTTCCTCCGGTAAACATCCCTTTGTATTGGATCCGTTCGCAACAAATGTTATCGGCAGATGCGGGCTCTCATCGTTTCTTATGGGACCTTCATTACAATCCCTTGAAAGATGTTGACATTGCTTTTCCCATGCAGGCTATTTACCAGAACACGCCACCGGAACCTTCTTCGCCATGGGTATTGCCGGGAAACTATACTGCGAAATTAACCGTGAATGGAAAAACATATACTCAATCCATGACAGTGAAAATGGATCCGCGTGTACAAACAAGTGCAGCCGACCTGCAAAAACAACATACGCTTTCTGTTACGTGTTATGATGGCCGTCAAAAAGCGACCTCATTCATGGCAGAAGTTGCCACCGCAAGAAAACAATTGAGCGAACTGATTGCAAAAGGAGGCAGCACTTCTGAATCGCTCAAATCATTGGAGGAACAGATTGCCGGTTTTGAAGGTGTTGCTACAAGGGGCAGAGGACGTGGAGGTGCGCAACAGGGACAGAATTTTGGAATGATTGTTTCTTCTTTTGCAGGACTGTTTGCCATTTTGCACGAAACCGATATGCCGCCTACATCGCAAACTATTTCGGCTGTTAAAGAAACCAATGATCAGTTATCAGATCTGGCCTCTAAATGGAATGTGTTAAAAACAAAAATAGCAGCTGTTATAAAATAAGTTGGCGGCTTTGTAAAACCTTCGTAAGAGCAAATGTTTTTGTCACAGGATACGTATTTGTTGTTCAGGCAACCAAAGGTGTTCGGAAGATTTTATTTCACGCAAGGACGTATAAGGAGCAAAGTTGTAAAGATATGCTTGGCGTCATATTTTCTTACTTTGCGGCTTTGCGTGAATATCTTCCGAACATCTTTATTGAGCGTCTGGCGGCAGCCAGGGTTTGATAAAATTTTTAAACCATCGAATTAATGACTGCTCCTGTTCAATTCACCATCGTTCGAAAAGTAAGGTTTATCCTGGGGTGTTTGATTTTTGTAGATTTTGGTAAACGGTGGAGCCAATGTGTTTGCGTAGTTTCTTTCATAACCAGCAGGCTGCCTGTTTCTAATATCAGCGATATTATCTCTTGGGTTTTTTTATGTTTGAAGGCGAATTTTCTTTCGGCACCAAAACTTAAAGATGCAATGGTGGCATCCTTTCCCAATGATTTTTCATCATCGCTATGCCAGGCCATTCCTTCATCGCCATCGTGGTATAAGTTCAATAAACAGGAATTATAGGTTATGCCAGTCTTTTTTTCTACCAACAGTTTAAGTTCTAACAATTCTTTTGTCCATGCCAACGCCTGCTTGGTGGTATTTGAATAGGTGTAGGAATATGCCGAGTCACCATACCATGCTGCTTTTCTTTTGGTGATGATATGCCTGCCAAAAATCACCGCTTCGTCATTTTTCCATTCAATAGTATGCAGCAGTGTGTCCATGTAGTGCATGGCTTGTTTTTGTTTCAATACTTTTCCGTAATAATTTACTGCACCGTCATATGGTAACAGGTTGGTTATCGCATCGCTGCTAAATAAATCCATTCTTCCATTTTTTATATTCGTTTGGCAAACAGTGTCCGCAGGGCCGAAAGCCCTTCTGTATGGCTTCTTTTTCTGAAACAAAAAATACACGGTTTTGTTTTTTTATCCTCTTGCCCGATCTGCAATCCAAGGTGCCGTAGATTTTGTCTTTAGCATTGCCGCCCAAGCAGATCAATTTTTGCTTTATCTGCCTGTGTAGTTCTGTATTAGAAATCTGGTTATGCTGTATCATTCAATTTTATATCTATTTCACTTTTATAAAAGACAGGATAGATACATGTAACTATAGTATAGGGTATGTTTACGATACGTCCTAGATTATTATGTATGTAAAACTTCTGGACTCGTATCCGTATATGCTGCCTCCCAACCTATCATCGCCGTTTTACGGATACTTCCCCAATGGTATTGTCCAAATACACCTGTTGATTGAATAACTCTGTGACAGGGAATTAAAAAAGCAACGGGATTATCACCAATAGCTGTGCCTACGGCCCTTGACGCCTGGGGTTTATCTATCTGTTTAGCAATATTTCCATATGTTGCTAATTGCCCCATCGGGATCTTTAATAATGTTTCCCAAATTTTTAGTTGAAATGCTGTTCCTTTCAGGTGCAGTTTTATTTGGCTTAGTTTGCTCCAGTCGTGTGTAAAAATATAGCGTACGTTTTGTTGCGCCAGGTCTACCATTTGCCGGTATGTTGCCCGTGGAAATAGCACCTGCAACTCATTCAGTGCTACTTTCTCATCATTCACAAAAGCAATATGGCAAATGCCCTTAGCGGTAGACGCTACCAGCATGTTTCCAAACGGGCTTTCGGCAAAACTATAATTGATGGAAAGGTTTTCTCCGCCATTTTTAAATTCGCCGGGTGTCATTCCTTCAATATTAATAAACAGGTCGTGCAGCCTTCCGGTACCAGAGAGTCCTGTTTCGAAGGCAGCATCAGATAAAGTAGCCTGCTTTTCTTTTAGCATTTTTTTTGCATGTGCTACCGTAATGTATTGGAGGAATTTTTTAGGACTTACCCCCGCCCATTCTGTAAACAATTTTTGAAAATGAAAATGGCTCAGGTGAATTTTTTCGGCCACTTCTCCCAGGCCGGGTTGCGTTTTAAAATGGGTTTGTATGTAGCCAATGGCTTCGGTAATCCGCTCAAAATTAGTTGCCGCCTGCTTTTTCATTCCTGTATATTTTAATAGAACAAAAGTAAACGGGGCCGGGCTCGTTACCTACCCGAAACTTGCGGAGTTTATTTTAATAAGAGAAGAATGAAGAAAAAGAGAAAGTGCATACACTCCTTTTCTTCATTCTTCTCTTATTGCCCTCTGGTCGGTTTATTACCCAAGTATTTTTGAAAGAAAATCTGAATGAAGTGCAATTTTCATAAATGCCGTTACCCCTAAAACAACGCCGGTAAGGCTTACCGCTGCAGCAAAATATAATAACCACTTTTTTTGTGTAAGAGCAGTAATACCAAACATGGCAATAGAAATGGATAACAGGGCTTCTGTCATATCAAACTGGTCATCAAAAACATTAATATCGTCGTATTCTTTTTGGTAGCCTTCTGCCTGTTGTTTGATTACCGCCTTTTCTTTTTCGTACTTGCTGATCTTCTCTTGGTATTTTTTTATCAGTCCTTCACTCCCCGCAAGTTTTTGTTCTTTCAATAATTCAACACTGTTTTCTGCTATTGCCTCTTTCGTGCTTTTTGCCTGGAAATACGACCATGAATCAATGCTGTGTGCCTGCGCCTGCGACATGGCCTGTACAATATTGCCATCTTTAATATTACAAATTGCCATAAATGTGGCCGTAAGGGCTACGAAAATTGCAACCCTTGAATTGATTTTGCTTTGCCCCGCATGCT
>JAYTOS010000558.1:0-7776 GCA_043747705.1 Bacteroidota bacterium | reverse complement strand
GTGAGCTGATGATTAATTTGGTACTGGGTTATGAAGACGAAACGCACCGCAAACAATTACTGGATCAGCTGCTTGAACAATTTCCGCAGATCACCACTTTATTATATACCATCAACACCAAGAAAAATGATAGCCTGAACGACCTTAATCCACAGGTATATTATGGGAAAGGTTTTATTGTAGAACAGCTGGAAGATTACCGGTTCATGATCAGTCCCAAATCCTTTTTCCAGACAAATACCCGACAGGCAGAAAAATTATACCAGGTAACCCGCGATTATGCCGAACTGAACGGCAGCCAAACAGTATATGACCTGTATTGCGGAACGGGCAGTATTGGCATATTTATAAGTAAGCTGGCAAAGAAAATAATAGGGGTAGAAGTGATAGACGATGCCATTACAGACGCAAAAAAAAATGCCGCATTAAATAATATTGAACATGCTTCTTTTTTTACAGGCGATGTGATAGATATTTGTAATGACACATTTTTTGCCGAACACGGAAGGCCCGATGTAGTGATCACAGATCCACCGAGGGCGGGAATGCACGAAAAATTGGTTAAAAAACTATTGGATATAGCTGCGCCAACGGTTGTTTATGTAAGTTGCAACCCGGCAACGCAGGCAAGGGACCTGGCTTTGCTGGACGAAAAATACCGGGTAGAAAAAATTCAACCGGTAGATATGTTTCCGCATACTTTGCATATTGAAAATGTGGTACAGCTAAAACTAAAAAACTAACACGCCAAACCACCTGAAAATGGAAGTTGGGTGACAATTCATATTTATGAAAACAACTGATATATTGAATAAATTTTTCAACTCCTCCTTAAGAGGGCTGGGGGGTAGTATATGACAGAATTTAGACCCAGCCGATTTGAGATATTACCTGCCGTTGTAAAAAACCTTTTAATCATTAACGGGTTGTTCTTTCTTGCGCAAAATACATTGGGGGGGCCTACCAGTGAGTTTTCATTTGAAAATGTATTCGCCCTGCATGCCTGGCAGAGTAGTTTGTTTAAACCCTGGCAACTGGTAACGCACATGTTTTTGCATGGCGATTTTAGCCATATCCTTGGAAATATGTTTGGGTTGTGGATGTTTGGTTCCGTACTCGAAAACCTATGGGGTTCTAAAAGGTTCCTTACTTTTTATATGGTATGCGGATTGGGTGCCGCTTTGATCCATTTACTGTTTCTGAGTTGGGAGCTGATGCCGATAATGAAAGATTATGCCCTTGTTTTTCAGCAGCATGCAGCAGGTAATGGAGCACAGGCCGATGCAATGATCAATTTTATTTTACGGCACGATCTGGCCTTCGATAACAGGGATGCACTGCTCAGCTATATACGGGAAAACCCTGAGAATACAGAGTTCATGTCGAGGATGTTCAATAATATCACTACCTATTACCAGAGCAACCTGAATACTGCTACCATTGGTGCCAGTGGTGCGGTGTTTGGCGTATTGGCGGCTTTTGTGTACCTGTTTCCTAATACCTATCTCTATATTTATTTCCTGATACCGGTGAAAGCAAAATGGATAGGGCTTTTATATTTTTCGTATGAACTGTTTTTTGCACTGCGGAATTCTGCTGGCGATCATGTGGCACGATGGGCACACGTAGGAGGTGCTATTGTAGGCCTGCTGATCGTAATAACCTGGAACAAAACGAATAAAAAAACGTTGTATTAACGTAGCTGAACTGTAAACCCGACTAGAAACATTATGTCAACACCATCATATAAAACCAATCGTAAAATTTTATTAGGGCAGGATAACAATGCACTTGTTTTGTTATTCGCCATTAATGCATTGGTGTTTGTACTGATTAATTTTCTTAAGATCGTTTATTTTCTCTCCGATATACCCATGGAGTTTTTTTATAAGCAGATACTTAACTGGTTTACCCTTCCGGCAGCTATGGATTCATTGGCCACTAAACCATGGACCATCCTGGCATATATGTTTACCCACCATAGCATCTGGCATTTATTGAGCAGTGTTTTATGGCTCTGGTGTTTTGGTTTCATCCTGCAGGACCTTGCGGGGAATAATAAACTGATACCCATTTATCTCTATGGCGGATTTGCAGGCGCAGTTGTTTTTGTTCTCGTTAATAACCTCTTCCCGGTATTGGAAAGAAATATAGCCTTTACAGAACCTATGCTGGGTGCAGGTGCGGCTGTAATGGCGGTAGCGGTGGCTACTACTACGCTGGCACCCGACTACAGGTTATTTCCTTTGATCAATGGTGGCATACCACTCTGGGTGGTTACACTCATATTTGTAGCGATTGATTTTGCCACACTCGCAAGCGGTAATGCAGGAATAGGTGCGGGCCATCTTGCCGCAGGGGCCATGGGATTTTTTTTCATCAGGCAAATGCGCAGAGGTAAAGATTGGAGTGCCTGGATGATTAATCTGGTTAACTGGCTGGATGACCTGTTCAGTCCTGAAAAAAAACACAAAAATAAATCTCAGAAAGAAAAACATTTTTATCGCGCCGAGCGCAAGCCCTTCGAGAAAATATCAAACATAACGCAACAAAAACTGGATACTATTTTAGATAAGATCAACCAGCAGGGCTACCAGTTTTTAACCGATGAAGAAAAAGAGTTCCTGAAACGCGCAAGTAACGAAGACCTGTGAGGGTAAGTTGAAAGTCAAAATTAAAAAGTCGAAATACCGGTATTTCGACTTTTTAATTTTGACTTTCAACTTTCAAGGCCCATTTTAAGTAAATTTAGGGCATGGCAAAAAATATTTTTCGCCGCGCTGCAAAATCGATACTCATTACTGCGAATGCGATCATTTCGTTATTGTTTCTGATTGCCTGCCTTTCTCCTTATGTTAATCCTTCCCATTGGTGGATGAATGGGTTTACAGGTTTAATTGTTCCGTACCTTATACTCGCCCTGATATTCTTTATTATTTTTTGGTTATTTGCCAAACCGTTGTTTGTGTTGATACCCCTGCTCACACTGGCCATTGGCTGGCAGCAACTCATCGTTGTTTTTGCCTGGCACCCCGGTGCCGGATTCAGCAAACGAAAACATGATAATATATTACGGATCGTTGACTGGAATATACAAAGCTTTAACGGCCTATCGAAAAATGCTGATATCAAAAAACTCATCCCAACCGAACTGGCAGAAAGTGCGATGAAGCTTCGTCCGGATGTGATCTGTATGCAGGAATTCAATACTGCAGTAAATGCCGACAATATTGCGTTGTTTAAAAAACAATATCCGTATCATTATTTTTCGAACGATTACCAGCGCAGTAATAACGGGTATCAATCGGGCTGCATCATTTTTTCTAAATACCCGATAATTGATTCCGGTAAAATAAAATACCCGGTGGCAGAAAGCCTTATTTATGCGGATATCCTGAAAGGGCCCGATACGATCAGGATATTTACTACCCATCTGCAGTCATTCAAATTTAAAAAAGGGGATTATACCGATCTGGAAAAGATAAGGGACCAGGATGATGAAACCCTTTCTGCTTCAAAAAGTATTTTCCGTAAAATGAAACTGGCATTCAGCCGTCGCGGCATACAGGCCAATATGGTGAGGGAGGAGATTGACAAAAGCCCCTATCCCTCGGTTATCTGCGGCGATTTTAATGATGTGCCCAATTCATACGCTTATTTCCAGATAAAAGGTAACCGGCAGGATGCTTTTTTACAAAAAGGCTTTGCCATTGGCCGCAGCTTTATTGCGCTGGCACCCACACTCAGGATAGATTATATATTGCCCGACCGGGCATTCGAAGTAAAACAGTTTGATATGGTGGATGAGGCACTCAGCGATCATATTATGCTGGTAACTGATATTCTTTTGAAAAAATGAAATATCTTCGCATTTCAATGAACTACCCGCACAAATATTGTTGTTGCTGTTGCTGATGCAGCTTGTTCTGCCCCGGCTGGATAATTCCGTTGTATGTTAATCATCTTCCTAACAGTAATTACTCAAACCCATGCCGCTTAAAGTTTATAATTCATTAACGAGAAAGAAAGAAGAATTTATTCCGATTAACCCACCCTATGTTGGCATGTATGTGTGCGGGCCAACCGTAAGTGGCGAAAGTCACCTGGGCCATGCAAGGCCATACATCACATTCGATGTGCTGTACCGCTACCTGATGCATTTGGGTTATAAAGTACGTTATGTGCGCAACCTTACTGATGCCGGGCATTTTGAAGAAGAAGGACGTGAGGCCGAAGATAAGATCAGCAAAAAAGCCATATTGGAAAAGCTCGAACCGATGGAATTGGTACAGAAATATACCAACCTCTACCACTGGGCAATGAACCGGTTGAATAATTTACCACCCAGCATCGAACCTACTGCAACGGGGCATATTATTGAACAGATAGAAATGATCAAAAAAATCATTGCTGATGGATATGCCTATGAAGCGAATGGCTCTGTTTATTTTGATGTGGAAAAATACAATACCGATTTTTCAAAGAAAGGACAACCGTACGGAATATTAAGCGGACGTATATTGGAAGACCAGTTAGACAGTACCCGCGAACTGGATAACCAGGGCGAGAAACGTGATCCGAGCGATTTTGCTTTATGGAAAAACGCACCCCCCGAACACATCATGCGCTGGCAAAGCCCATGGGGTGAAGGTTTTCCGGGATGGCATATTGAATGTTCTGCCATGAGTAAAAAATACCTCGGCGATGAATTTGATATCCATGGCGGTGGAATGGACCTTCAGTTTCCCCACCATGAATGTGAGATAGCACAGAGTACCGTCTGCAACCATACCATGCCGGCCCGTTACTGGTTACATAATAATATGATCACCATCAACGGTAAGAAGATGGGTAAAAGTTATAATAATGTGATTAAGCTCACAGAAATGTTCAACGGCAACCATCCTATGCTGGCACAGGCTTATTCGCCGCTTACCATTCGTTTCTTTATCCTGCAAAGCCATTACCGGGGTACCTTGGATTTTGGTAATGATGCATTACAGGCATCTGAAAAAGCATTGAAGCGTTTGTGGGAAGCTTACGAATGGGTGAGTAGTGAGGTGTCGGTGATAAGTAACGAATTGGCGGGGGATAAAGTACTGGATACGAAAGTGCTGAAACTGGTGAGCGAATTCGATGAATTCATGAATGATGATTTGAATACCGCCAAAGTGCTGGCTAATATGTTTGAGTTGGTATCGGTGATCAATGCTATTAAAGATAAACATATACCTGCCGCTTCATTGAGCACGTCAACAGTTGGTATATTGAAACAACAATTGAAACTTTTTGTAGAAGACATTTTCGGTTTAAAAACGGAACAGGCAGAAGATAATGGCAAACTGGATGGGGTATTGCAATTACTGATTGATATTCGCAAAGAAGCCAAAAACCGGAAAGACTTTGTCACCAGCGATAAAATCCGCAACGAACTAACAGCACTCGGCGTACAGCTAAAAGATGAAAAAGATGGCGGGATGAGCTACACGATTGGGTAAATTATTATGTTACATGTTGAATTTTAAATGTTGAATGAACCCGGTTCTTCCTCATTTAAAATTCAACATTCAAAATTCAACATAACCTTCTTAATGGGTACAATCATTCGAATGGGCATGGTTATGCCCACGGCACAATCGGTAATTAAGAAAATGGGCCGTAACAATACAAATAACTGCCGGCACTAATAACCATAACCGCCACTCATGCCAGGCTACTTTGGCAAGCAGGAGGACGATTCCAACAGAGAATATACCCAACGGTATCCAACTGTGGTGGTGCTTTTTCCGGCCATGATACAAAGAATAAGAACCCACGGCAAAAGCTATGGTGATCATCAGGTATTCGAAAGAAAGGTTTTCGATAATATTTATTCCAAACAAAGGCAGGCTGGTTAATACCAAAGGCAAAACGGCACAATGAATGGCACAGGCTAAGGAAGTAACTATTCCAAAAGCGTCCCAGTTGACTTTTATGTTCATAAGAAGCAAAATTAAGTTAATGCAACAATGTTGCAAAATAATTGTTGTAATAAGCTATTGTCCCAGGCATAAGCCCATTCGGTCGTAACTTTGCCCGATAAATAGCCATATGAGTAAGAAGCTAATAGGATATGCCTTATTTTTTGTAGTGCTGGTGGTAGCATTCTATGTTTTTCTCTTCAAAGGAAACGACAACTGGAAGCATAAGCTGCCGGTAATCAGTTACGTAAAACCTTTTCATTTTACCACCCAGGATGGCTTATCGTTCACTGACCGGGATATGCTGGGGAAGGTTTGCGTAGTAGAATATTTTTTTACTACCTGCAAAGGCATCTGCCCCAGGATGAATACCAATATGAAAACGGTGTATGAGGAATTTAAAGCCGAGCCCAATTTTATGATCGTCGCTCATACCTGCAACCCGGGAACAGATTCAGCCGCACGTTTAAAAATATATGCAGATTCATTGAAGATTGATACCAAAAAATGGGTACTGCTTACCGGCCGTAAAGACAGCCTCTACCAGTTAGCCCGCAGTGCTTACTTATTGGACGATCCCAAAAATAATGTGGAAAAAATAGAAGACCAGTTCATCCACACCCAGTTTTTTGCCCTGGTTGATAAAGAAGGGAAAGTGCGGGGGCAGGTATATGATGGATTGAAACAGGAAGAACTGAACAGACTGAAGAAGGACATCAAAACATTATTAGCAGAACAGCCTTCAGCAAGTAAACAGTAATCGAAAATTCTCATCATCACCCATAACAGTGTTTATATGTTACATGGTATCAACGAAACATTAAAACGTAACCAGTTAAGCATAACCGATAGCCGGAAAAAAATACTCGAATTATTTGTCCGGGCCAACGGCGCATTGGCACATGCCGATATTGAACACCAGAGCGGTACCGAATTTGACCGCGTAACCATTTACCGAACCTTACAAACTTTTGTAGAAAAAGGCATCATTCATACCATTCCTACCGCAGATAATTCTGTTCGCTATGCATTGTGTAAAGATGCGTGCACCGAAGGCCACCATCATGATGACCATGTACATTTTATGTGCGACGATTGCGGAAAGACCTATTGCCTCGACCATGTAACTGTACCTGCAGTAGCCTTGCCCAAAGGTTTCCAGGCCACACAAACCGATGTAATCGTGAGCGGGAAATGCATGAATTGCGCATAAAAAAAAGTATTTGCTGCATTTCACATAGAAATGACAAGAGAGGCTCCCTGTCATTTTTTTTGCAACGTATCTTCGTACAAATACCGCTGTATGATATTAGTAACAGGCGCTACCGGTTTAGTAGGCTCACACCTGGTGACGCAACTGATTAAGGATGGTAAAAAAATAAGGGCCATATATCGCTCTGCCATTCCTTCTATTGATGCGGCCGACAAGGTAGAATGGGTAAAAGGTGATATTCTGGATGTGGAATTACTTGAACAGGCAATGGTGGGTGTGCAACAGGTATACCATTGCGCGGCCATGGTTTCTTTCAATCCAAAAAATAAAACGCTCTTACATCAAACTAATATTGAAGGAACAGCCAATGTGGTAAATGCCTGTTTGGATGCCGGTGTTCAGAAACTGTTATTCGTTAGTTCTGTGGCCGCATTGGGAAGGATACGCGAAAGTGGCCCGATAGATGAACGTATGAACTGGACCGAAGAAAGCAGTAACAGCGAATACGGAAAAAGTAAATACCTGGCAGAAATGGAAGTGTGGCGGGGTATTGGCGAAGGATTGAACGCAGTAATTGTAAACCCCGTGATTATTTTGGGTGCA
>JAYTOS010000557.1:0-4366 GCA_043747705.1 Bacteroidota bacterium | reverse complement strand
TGAAGCGTCTCTTAAATATTTTTTAATGGGTGCTTTCTCAACAGGTATTATGCTAATGGGTATTGCACTTGTATATGGTGCCACAGGAACATTTGCATTGGGTACGTCCTCCATTGCATCTTCTTCCGGAGTGGTAAAAACTTCATTTTTAGAAGTGGCTGGTTTATTATTACTATTTGTTTCCATGTGCTTTAAAGTATCGGCAGCCCCCTTTCATTTCTGGACACCGGATGTGTACGACGGGGCACCTGGCGTATTCACTTCTTTCATGGCAACGATTGTAAAAGCGGCAGGTTTTATTGCTTTCATACGTTTGTTTGATACGCATACCGATATACTGGGACCTACCTGGAAAATACTGTTGGCATTTGTTATCATCGCAACTTTATTAATCGGAAATATTACAGCCGTATTCCAGCAAAGCATAAAACGGATGCTGGCTTATTCAAGTATTGCACAGGCAGGTTTTATGTTGTTTGCATTATACAGCAATAATGACCTTGCCAAAGAAGGTATTCTCCTGTACGCAACCGCCTACAGCCTGGCTACTATTGGTATTTTCGCCATACTCATCAAAATGAAGGATTATACTTTTGATGGATTTAATGGCCTCGCAAAATCGCAACCAGTGCTGGCATTTGCCAATACGGTCTTTTTATTATCACTGGCAGGCATACCCCTCACCGCCGGATTCTTCGCTAAATATTATATGCTGGCATCTGTAGTAAAAACCGGCGGTTCTTTATGGCTGGTGATCGTAGCTGTGGTATTTGCAGCGGTGAGTGTATATTATTATTTCCGCGTTATTCAGGCTATGTACTTTAAAGAAGGAGAGCCGGAAACGACTACTATCACCATCGGATTTAAAATGGGGTTGGTCTTATTGGCAGCACTCATTATCCTGTTAGGCATATTTCCTTCCATCGTGCTCAATTGGTTCTACTTTTAACCGCTCCTCATATTTATCAACCCCGTTTAGCCGGGTTGAGGATTCTCAATTATCTTTATAAGGTTGAAAAATTAATCAATCCCTTTTGCATGACAACCTTTGATTCCCTCACATTGGCATGGCGCACCGTTCGCAGTAACAAATTGCGGACAGGTATTACTGTTGCCATCATTGCTTTTGGTATTATGGCCCTTATCGGTATCATTACTGCCATTGAAGCCATGAACCAGAGCCTTAAAGAGAGCTTTTCATCCATGGGGGCAAATGCATTCAGTATCCGTTTTAAAGAATCACGTGTAAGGCTTGGCGGTAATGGCAGGAATAACGGGGATTTTACCAAGAAAAAACGTGGGTTAAAAGAAAAGAAATCAAATCTGGGAAAACCGATCCGTAAAGAAGAAGCGGAGTTTTTTAAAACTAATTTTACTTTCCCAAATGCCAAAATAAGTATTTACCGCCGGGGACCCGGTGCACAGGAAATTCATTATGGGGAGAAAAAAACCAATCCCCAAATAACTTTATGGGGTGGCGATGAAAACTACCTGGCTGTTAACGGCTATAGTGTTGATGTGGGCCGTAACCTGAATGGGCTTGATATTGAAAGCGGACGAAGTGTTTGCCTGATGGGCAGTAATGTAGCCACAAAATTATTCGGCGATAAACCCGAAAAATGCATAGATAAAGTAATCCGAATAGGTAGCCTCCCATACCGGGTTATTGGCTTGTTAAAAAGCAAAGGATCGAGTGCCATGATGCGACAGGATGATATGATCCTTACCTCTTACACAAACGTCAGGCATTTTGCCAATGCCAACCCTTCTTACCTGGTGGGTGTAATGGTGGGTAATGTAAAAGAACTGGATGTGGCTACAGATGAAGCAACTTCTGTGTTCCGGGCAGTAAGAAAACTGGAACCGGTTGAAGACAATAATTTTGTATTGGAACGAAGCGATAAATTCGCTGAACTCTTCATAGGCTTCCTAAGCAGTATCACCGGCTCGGCAGGTGCCATTGGGCTGATAACCCTTATCGGGGCCGCAATCGGCTTAATGAATATCATGCTTGTTGCGGTAAATGAACGGACCAAAGAAGTAGGCTTAATAAAAGCTATCGGTGGCAAAAGTAAAAATGTACGTCAGCAGTTTTTATTTGAAAGCCTGATCATCAGCTTGCTTGGTGCTTTATTCGGTATCATTCTCGGGGTAATGGTAGGAAACCTTTTCTCCATCATACTCAAAACAGGATTTGTAGTTCCGTGGGCATGGGTTATTATCGGTATCGTAATCTGTTCTGTAGTTGGATTGGCCGCAGGTATTTACCCCGCCATGAAAGCCGCCAGGTTAAACCCTATTGTGGCATTGAGGTATGAGTAGTGAATGGTGGGTAATGAGTAGTGAGTTGTGAGCGAACAGGGTGGTGTTTTAACTCACCATTCACTACTCACCTCAACAACTATCTCTTAAAAAATAACTTCAGTTTATCATTGATATAATACTTGATGTCATCCTCTGTTTTGTGCCCCCTAAGCCAGCTGTCAGAAGGCCGGTATTGCTGCATAAATTGTTGCAGTTGCTCATCTCTCAACCCGCTGTATTTGGTAACCAGCGATGCAGGAAAACGGTAATTGATATACTCTTCTTTTTCATTCGATTCAAAAAAAGCGAAAGCTTTTCTCTTGGCTTTTTCATGCTTTGAAAAACGGTCGAGATTCAAAGCAATACCTGCCCCGGAATTGGCTTGCGATATGGTAGGTATTGTATAGTTAACGATATCCTGTAAAAAATCTTTTCTTCTTTCAATACTATCCAATTGATACCTGCTCATGCCACGGGCGGTAACGGTTACATTACCCAGGCTAAATGTAAGCGGCGATAATATCAATGCCAATGTATCCTGCAGCAGGTATTGGTTATTAAAATGGATTGTATCAAAATGATAACCTACTGCGGCAAATGAAAGCACCTGGTTCTCTGTTAAATCAATTTTAAAACGGCCGGTGGCGCTGGTCATTACAGTGTTATTGTTAGTAAGATTGGTAACACTGGCCAATATGATGGGTTCATGGGTAACACTGTCTCTGAGATAACCCCATACAGGGTTACCTTTTTTTTGCGCATAGGTATTTGCAGTCAATAAAATCAGTAAAAAAAATATCGGTTTTCGCATATCACTTCTTTGCACAAAAGTAAGTTATCAAAGTTGCCATTCCCGGCCGTAATAAAAAAACCCCACCTGAAGTGGGGCTTTAACATCTTACATAAACTCAGTAAAATGTATGCATATTATTTTACAGGATCCAATGCCTTCTTAATTTTATTAGCTATGTCCTGCAAATGTATTTTATTCATCCGGTCAGAAGTGACTGCTGCAGCAGCAGTAACCTGGCTGCGCAATTGAACCAATTGGGCGCGGGCAATACTGTAAACATCACTACGGCTGTTGAAGCCGGAAGCGTAAGGATTAGTGCCGCCACGACCACCACCGCCGCCACCGAAACCTACAATAACTGCTTGGGTTGAAGGATTGATGATATCATCAAGCTTGTCAACATAGCTTTTCTGTAACATTCTTCGGTATGAATCGATGGCTTTATTTGATTTCAGTTCACTGAAAAGATCAGCCTGAAGCTCTGTCAGCATATCCAGTGCACTGTAGGCTTTATCTGCGCCGAATCTCTCCACAGAATACTGCATACGGTTCATCCTGTCGCCGGTAAGCAAGGATGCCAAAGTGGCTTCCTGTGCAGCAGCAACCGGATCGGCGGTACCGGGCGCATTAATCTTATTCCAGATATTATTTACAATCAACCATTTTGGGGTCTGAAACAATTGCCTGTTCAGATAACCCAGGGCCTCGCGCTGCATGGTTTTTGGCGTAACCTCATAAACAGGTTCATTCTGTTCAGCGGTTTTAAATGTTTCATATACCCCACCAATATTACGTGAAACATGTCCCGCATACCGGCGGAACTGGCCCAGTAACTGGCCATACATGTCAGCAATATTTCCATTCAAGTCGCCTTCTTCTTTTGTCCACTCAGGCAGGTTAACAACAATGCGTTGCAGGTTTTTAATGCCATAATCGCTTGCTACCACTGCATTATCGCTCAGGTCCTCACTCTGGCTTCTTGGGTCAGCCTGGTTACCGGCTTCATAAGTGCCAAACCAGGTACGGGGGTTGTTTTTCAGTGTTTCAGTGATTAGCTTATTACTGTTCTTTTTCTGTTCTTCTTCGTTATTACCGGCAATATACCCATAACCCCAACGCATGGCCCATTTGTCATAATCACCAATGCGTGGATACAATCCTGCTTTGCCTATATTGTCTTCGGGCTGTGCCACATAATTGAAACGGGCATAGTCCATAATAGATGCGGTGTGGCCATTGGCTTCAACCCATACTTTATCCCGTAATTTG
>JAYTOS010000556.1:0-1282 GCA_043747705.1 Bacteroidota bacterium | reverse complement strand
TTATTGCAACAAAACAGCCAGAAAAAATTATTCGTTACACAGGGATATATCTGTCGTAATTCAAAAGGGGAAGTGGATAATTTAAAACGTGGCGGAAGCGATTATACGGCTTCTTTGATTGCCGCAGCTATTAAAGCAACTGTATGCGAAATATGGACGGATATTGATGGTATGCATAACAATGATCCGCGTATTGTTGATAAAACCATTGCCATCAAGCAACTGAGTTTTGATGAAGCGGCAGAGCTGGCTTATTTTGGTGCCAAGATACTGCACCCCACCTGCATCTGGCCCGCACAACAGGAAAATGTACCTGTTAAGTTGCTGAATACAATGCAGCCTGAAGCCACGGGTACGGTTATTACCAAAGAAGCGGGTAGTGTAGGTGTGAAAGCGGTGGCAGCCAAAGATGGGATCATAGCCATCAAAATCAAAAGCAGCCGGATGTTACTGGCCTATGGGTTTTTAAGGAAAGTGTTTGAGGTGTTTGAGAAATACCATACCTCAATTGATATGATTACTACCTCTGAGGTAGCGGTATCGGTAACGATTGATACCGATGTATCTTTAAAACAGATCGTGAAAGAACTGGAGCCATTTGGTTCGGTTGATGTGGATAAAGACCAAACCATTGTATCTATTGTAGGTAACGAGATCGCACAAACGGATGATGTCTTGCAGAAACTTTTCGAATCAATCAAAGAAATACCGGTTACCATGGTTAGTTATGGCGGAAGTCCGCATAATATTTCATTATTGGTGCCAAGTTCATATAAAACGAGAACTTTACAATTGCTGAATAAAGGATTGTTCGGGTTATAAAATAAAACCATGGCTACAAAAATTATTGTGAACCGAAAAAATGAATGGATGAACAGCGTTCGCCCCGTAAGAATTTTTATTGATATCGTGGAACTTGGTGCAGTTGCTAATGGCAGTTCTGAAGAATTTCTGGTAGAGCCAGGCATGCATACCATGCAGTGTAAAATCAATTGGCACAGCAGCGCGGAACTGAATTTTTTAGTAAATGAAGGTGAGACAAAATTCCTGAAAATACGATACGGAATGAAATATTATACGGCTTTATATATCCTGCTACTGGTAGCACTTATATCTAGGTTTTTGCTAACCGTTGCCCATATACCCATACCAATATATTTTTATGGGATCCAGGTGGCTTTTATAATTCCTTTTATCTTGTATTTGCTGTTTTATTTTACTATTGGCAGAAAACAATACCTGCTGTTGGAAGAGGACAAAGAAAACATTTTCTACTAATAAT
>JAYTOS010000555.1:0-1625 GCA_043747705.1 Bacteroidota bacterium | reverse complement strand
AGGATGCCTGTTTCTTCCGGCCGGTACTTTTCTGCATGAAAACTGTTTTTCAGCAATATTTCCGAAGCAAGCCAGCCCAGCTTACTCAGGTTATCCATTTTATAAAACCGTACATAGTTAAGCGTAAGATATTGGTAAACCGAAAGAAGGAAGCCAGTCAGGTCCGCATTACGATTTGCGAATACAGGCTCTCCGTTTTTATAAACGGCACCCTTACTGATGGCACAGCTGGCAGTGATATGATTTTCTATTGACAAATTAATAATAGTATTCAGTTAATTATATTTTTTGCTATGAATACGCACATATATCTCTTCTTAGATCCCTGCTGTTCTAACCCAGTTCAACGCAGAGCCGAAGAGGAATGGGAGATTTCGCAGCGTAATTATATGCGTTTTATTTTTTGCTAAAGATAACTGCTGCATTGCATCCGCCAAAACCGGAAGCCGTTTTTAAACAGTTTTGTAAAGGGGTATGCACTAAGGTATTACTTACATGTATAGGAGATTCCAGTCCCATTTGTTCAAACCCCATGGTTGGGAGTACCAGGTTTTCTTTCAGCGATTCTATGGAAATAATTGATTCAATAAGTCCGGCAGCGCCCAGGGTATGTCCATAAAATCCTTTTAAACTATTTGCCGGAACAGATTGAAGCCCTGCAGCCGTAATGGCTTTTGCTTCCATCTCATCGTTGTAAAGCGTAGCGGTACCATGTGCAGAGATCAGATCAATATCGACAGCTGTAAAAGCAGAGTTTCGCAACGCAGTTTTAATAACAAATCCCAATTCTTCACCGGTGCGCGACGGGGCCGAAATATGATTGGCATCATTTCCAACGGCAACACCCATTAGTTGTATACCTTTTGCATGTTTCTTTTGGGAGGAAAGAATAACCGTTCCTGCCCCTTCTCCCAGGTTAATTCCTTTCCGGTTAGTGTCGAATGGTTTGCACGGCTCTGGACTGATGGCCTGGAAAGACTCAAAACCCGATAATATAAATTTTGAAATAATATCAGCTCCTGCAATGACTGCATTTTCATAGAGGCCGGATTGTATTAACCTTTTACCGGTAATAATCCCAAGCAAACCAGAGATGCAGGCACTTGATACAACAAGTGGCTGGTTAACAAAACCAAAATAATCAGCAACCATTTTTGCAGAGGTATGCAAGGCGATTCTTTTCTTCAACGCCGGATCAAATTCGTTGGTTTCAAGCAGGCTTATATTTCCTTTGGTAGAAGAGATGATCAAAACAGTTTTTGTGTCGGCGCAATCTATTCCACTATTTTGTAAAGCATCAGTGATAGAAGTAATAAGCAATTGCTCAAAACGTGTAAAATCTTTATTGTTATAATCCTGTACAAACTGATGGGCATCATCAAAAAGAGAAGCATAGAAAGGTTGATCGGATAAGGTTAGGTCATTGTGTATTGTAACACCCGAAATATTTTTTGTAAGGTTTGCAAAATTCTCAGCCGTCGTTAAACCTATGGGAGAAGTGATATTATCTGAAATAATAAAAATGTCCTGCATAAAATTGATGGGTTAGGCGTTAGTCCATGTTCTGTATTTCCCGCTCCATAAATATTTTCATTTCGCATTGTGCTATCAGCTTGCCGTTACAC
>JAYTOS010000554.1:0-3633 GCA_043747705.1 Bacteroidota bacterium | reverse complement strand
ACAAACCCTGCATATATAATGGCCTGATGTGCGTTTAGCACCTTAATCCATTGCGCGGTTAAACGGTTGCCACAAATAATAATGCGGTAATCAAAACGTACACCCTGTAAAAGGGGTAAGAGTTCACTGATGATAATGCGCAACGCATCTAGGTTAGGTAAATAATCCAGTGTGCCGTTGAACAGGAAAAGTTTTGTTGCAGGCTGCAATTTGTATTGTGCTGATATTCGCGTCCTGTATTGCTTTTGCACATCGGGGGAAAGTGGTTGCAGGATATCTGTACCATAGGTTGCCAAACTGCATTTACTTTCATCCAGTTGCCAATAAGCTATTGCCCAGTTTTTATCTTCTTCGGTAATAAAATAACTATGGTCTGCTTTTCTGTGTACGCTTTTTTCATACCATCCATACAGGCGCCACCAGCTTTTTTGCAGGTCGCGAAAACGGTTCGCTTCTATATTGTGCGACCGGATGACGAACTTTTTCTTTGTTATGAACCGTAACAATATCCCCAACCATCCTAAATAGGAGTGTTCAATAAAAATAATGTCAATGCCTTGCTCCTTTATCAGCCTGGCAAGCTTATACAGGTAGCGGAGATTCATTACCCCTTTCCGGTGGTTATATAGAAATGGGAATACCTTGAAACTGCTGTTTTGCGGGATGTGATTTTCTTTGGCAACAGCCAATACTACTTTTGTGTGATCAGCCAAATGCGAATAAAATTCAGTGACACATTTTTGGCCACCCATCTGTGCAGGGAATACTTTATACGATACAAGTGCCAGCACAGATGGGTTAGCCATTTTAAGCAACTTCATTTCTTTTTCGGATACTGGATACAACAGCGGCTATTATTAACAGCCAGATGATAGCCGAAGCTCCAATAGATGCCTTATTGCTGTTGTAGTAAGCAGCGGGTTTAAATTCAAACCTGATCTGGTGGTTACCTGCCGGTATGGCTAACCCGCGCAAAACATAGTTGGTTTGTACAATCGTTGCTTCTTTATCATCAATATAAGCCTTCCATCCACGGTCGTAATACACTTCGCTGAATACCGCGAATTGATTACTTCTATTGATGGATTGATAAGTAACCACATCATTATCATTTTTGATGAGTTTGATTGTGGAAGTAGAATCTCCAACAGGCTCAAATGTAATGTCTTTTTTAAACCTGTCTTCTACAATGGCCGTGTCTTTCGGATTAACGGTATCCAATGCCTTCATAGCAGCACCGGCATCTTTTACATAGTTGATATGCTTTACAAACCATGCCTGCCCCAATGCACCGGGATTGATCTGTAACATGGCCTGTCCGTTTTGCTGGTTTGGCACCAGTATGTATTTGGTGTTAAGCATATTCAGCACCTGTATATTCAGCGGTTGTTTGCGTAACTGGTGGGTAAGCATATCATCATAGATACTCAGTTTTGCGGGGTGATAGCCTCCCACAGAACGGTGATAGTAAGAAGTCTTTGCATCTGTAAAGGGATCCTGCTGCGCCATGTTAAATACGCGCGGATGGGTACTATCTTTCATTATCTCCAGGTCAATGGCAGTTGCTTTGAACTCAGTTTCGTTGAATGTTTCCGCATCCTGGTAATTGTTATCATTGAGGTACCTTTTGCCTACTGATAAAACATCAAACGATGCTAATAATATAATAGCGATTAGTGCATGCATGGCTTTGACCTTATTCTTTGCCACCAGCCATAATGCAGCTGCGGCTGCAGTAACCAGGAGGATACTCCTGATAAGGTCGGACCCGAATATTGATTTCCTGTCTTCTTTTAACGCATTGAAAAGTAATTTTGCTTCTTCCTGTTTTCCCCCGAACAGTTGCGCGAAATAATCTTTCAACCCCTGGTCACCCGAACTGGTATAGGTGAATGAAAAATATAAGCCAATAGCCACCGCAAAGAATCCGGCAGTAACATAGATACTGGTCTTTAGTTTTTTCAGGGCCTCGGTTTTATCGGTTTCATCAAACAGGAATTGTTGCAGTGCCATTACACCTACCAATGGAAACAGTAATTGGGGAATGACGAGTATGATACTTGGTGCACGGAATTTATTGTACAACGGGAGATAATGGAAAAGAAAAGTATTAAAGAATTCAAAATTCTTACCCCAACTCATTAATATAGCCAGTACACATACTGACAATATCCACCACTTATGCCAAGTTTTCAAATACAACATACCAAACAGGAAAAGAAAGCATACGATGGCACCCAGGTATACAGGCCCTGAGTTAGCAGGCTGCTCGCCCCAATAGGTATAATGGGAGGCAAGGGGTAACAGCTGGTCTTCGGGAATCCCTTTATCAGCGGCAAATTTTGACACCTGTGATCCGGGGCCTAATTCCTGCGGCCCGCCATAAATGCCGGGGATCAGGTAAGTAAAACTCTCTGCCTGCCCATAGCTTCCATACGTAAAAGCATAATCTATAGATAAGCCGCTTGTTTTGGTAGACTTACCCGTTGAATCGATACTTAACTGCCCCCCACGCATGGTGGCTTTGGCATAATCGCTGGTGGTTGCTAATGTAACCATGTTAAAGCAGGCTCCAATACCGCCCGCGGCGAGGGCAATACCGAGTGATAAAGCCAGGTGTTTATATTGTTTCTCTTTTATCCATTGAATGGCAAAACCAATAGTCATAAAAGCGGCCAGAATAAGAAAATAATACGTTACCTGCAGGTGGTTCATGCCAATCAGCAGTGCGCTGAATAATGCAGTAAGTGCCGCACCCCACAAATATTTTCCTTGATAGAGAAGCCATAAAGCCGCCAGTAAAGCAGGCAGGTAGCCCATGGCCTGCATTTTTGTGTCGTGGCCCACTACTACTATAATCGGACCATAGGTTGCATACGCATAAGCAATGCCGCCTAATACCCCCAACCATGGCCTTGCACCCACCACCTGTGTAAGGAAATAAAAAGTAATGCACAGCAAAAAGAAGTAACCAATCGGTTTAGGCAGGAAAAGCATAAACACATTGTGCATAAAAATAAGGGGGATAGGGCTATACGATTCCAACGCCACCTGGTAACCGGGCATGCCGCCAAACAGGTTATTATTCCACAAAGGAAAATGGCCATGTGTTTCTTTATAATTGTACATATCCTGTGCCATACCCTTCCAGTGAACCACATCACTTTGGGTTAAAACCTTGCCTTCCAATGCCGGCTTACTATAAATAATGGCAACGATTAGGAATATACCAACGGCAATGGCGTGGGGTAGCAGGGATTTCCATTGAAAGTTCTTCATTTGTTAATTTTAGGCTATCGGCAAACCTACAGGAAAAATGTTTACTTTTTTATGGGTAGCGATATGATTTACATGATGATTGAATGTAATTTGTGTTAAACTTCCTGCCGGCTGTTGAAAAATAAGCAGGAAACTATTTTATCAATTAATTGTTACCCTGTTTAGTATGAGAGGTCTGTCTTTTTTATTGAGGTTGGCATTTATTTGTAACCTGCTTTTTTTTGTGTGCCTCGTCATTCAGCGGATTCATAATTTTAAAGGGGTTGAAAACCTGAATGAAGTAGTGATTGTATTAGGCTGGTTCCTGGCCCCTTTCATTAACCTGGTTGTGTGCATCAGGTATGGTATCATATT
>JAYTOS010000553.1:0-1279 GCA_043747705.1 Bacteroidota bacterium | reverse complement strand
CGAAACTTATGCTCCTCTGCCCTTACACAGATGGATGCTACCCCTAAGCAGGAAACCGAAGGTGCAGCGCAAATTTTTTGGGCAGGTATACCAGGCAATGCGGCTGATTTTCCAATGAACGATACCTTTGACACTTTCTCGCCACAGGCTTGTTGTTTCTTCAACTTGGAAACCAACTACCGTTCTTCTGTAAGTCCGATAGGGATTCGTTTGGGTGACAGGTTAAGCGGCAAGCCGGTTCATGTGGATATTTCAGATGAACCAATGGATAAAGGGATCTGTACCAATCGGAATAAATTCATTTTGGGTCCGTCCGGTAGTGGTAAATCTTTCTTTACTAACCACATGGTAAGGAGCTATTACGAAAAAGGCACACATATTGTACTGGTAGATGTTGGTCATTCCTACAAAGGTTTGTGCGATATGGTGGGTGGCTACTATTTTACTTACTCCGAAACCAAACCAATCAAGTTCAACCCGTTTTACATTGGCGAAGGAGACACTTTAGATACCGAAAAAAAGGAAAGCATAAAAACCCTTTTGCTTGCCCTTTGGAAGAAAGATAATGAAACCTACAACCGCAGTGAATACGTTGCCCTTTCAAATGCCCTGCAATTATATTTTGATAAGGTTGAGAAGGATAAGGAATTGTTCCCCTGCTTCGACACGTTTTATGAATTTCTGAAAGACGAATTTGTTGGCATCTTAAAAGGTGATAATGTAAAGGATAAGGATTTTGATGTGTCTAATTTTTTGTATGTACTGAGGCCATATTACAAGGGTGGTGAATTTGATTACCTGTTGAATGCAAAAGAGAATTTGGATTTATTGCAGCAGCGGTTTATAGTGTTTGAATTGGATAATATAAAAGACCATCCGATATTATTCCCGGTGGTAACAATTATTATCATGGAAGTATTCATCAGCAAGATGAGAAAGCTGAAAGGCGTCCGTAAAATGATATTGATTGAAGAAGCCTGGAAAGCTATTGCAAAAGAAGGAATGGCAGAATACATCAAATACCTGTTTAAAACTGTAAGAAAGTTTTTTGGTGAAGCGATAGTTGTAACCCAGGATGTGGAAGATATTATTTCATCACCAGTTGTAAAACAGGCAATCATTAATAACAGCGATTGTAAGATTTTATTAGACCAAAGTAAGTATCAGAATAAGTTTGATTTAATTCAGGAACTATTGGGATTGACAGAAAAGGAAAAGGCTTTAGTCCTTTCAATTAACAAGGCCAATGATCCAACAAAAAAGTATAAAGAGGTCTTTA
>JAYTOS010000552.1:0-1023 GCA_043747705.1 Bacteroidota bacterium | reverse complement strand
AATTGGCGGGTGGGTGCCAATGCCGCCAGTTTTTCTGTGGATAGCGGAATGATCATTGTACATGGCAAAACCGCACACCTTTTTTATGATGGAAGTTTGCAGGACCACAACTTTAAAAATTTCGAGTTCAAAGCAGAAGTGATGACCTATCCCGGAGCTAATTCCGGTATCTATTTTCATACCGTATTTCAGGAAAGCGGGTGGCCGGCAAAAGGCTATGAAGTACAGGTTAACAACTCGCATACAGACTGGCGCAGAACGGGCAGCCTGTATGGTATTGAAGATGTAAAGGAAGTATATGTAAAAGATTATGAATGGTACACCGAATACATAAAAGTGCAGGGAAAAAGGGTAACGATCAAGATCAACGATAAAACAGTGGTAGATTATACCGAACCGGAAAATGTAAAACGAAGTGCCGGCAATGCACAGCGCGTTATTTCAAGTGGCACTTTTGCTTTACAGGGGCATGACCCCAACAGCATTGTGCATTTTAAGAATATTATGGTGAGGAGTTTGGGTGAATAAAAACAATTTTGGGATAGGAAAATCGGTAATGATTCACATTTTTTAAAATATCTGTAATCTGGTGCGATTACATAAATACTTATAGCGTACCCTCAACTAATCTTTATACGGGTTTGATTTTAGTAAAACCCAGGCAGCCAGTTCATGAATATGGTCTGTATTGATATAATCAATTTTCAGCTGCCTAAACTGGTCCCAGGCATGGATCATATCGGGTACGGCCCAAAAGCGAACGGGTTTATGCAGCTTATGCGCTTTGGCAACTGCTGTTTTCATTTTTCGCAGATCAGCCACTGGTAGTTTGCCGATCCCGTCCCATTTTGTGTATTTCCTTCCGTCATCACTAAGCATGGCAATCTTTGTTAATGCACCGGGACTATACGTTTTGTCTAATTCTCCATCAAATGTTATGAACGAGGGATACGTTGCAAACAAAGACTGCTCGGGCCTCTTACCCGTAATCACCCATTTTAATTGGTGGCTGTTCATCAACAC
>JAYTOS010000551.1:0-6010 GCA_043747705.1 Bacteroidota bacterium | reverse complement strand
TCAGCCAGTTTTTTAGGATCCCAGAAACGGTTTACCTGTTCGTCATCAGAAATACCGAATTGCGATACGAAGTTGCGCTCCACCCTAAATAACAGGGTGTTATCATAAAAACCTGTTTTAATCAATTGGTATAACCTGTCAACACCCAGCGGCGCCCATTTCCTGTATGCCTCAATAATAAATTCGCCCCTGCTCGTTTTAAACCGGGCCTTAAATGTTTCCGGCGCTTTTATTTTGAGGATAGATATATCCGGAACCTGTGATTGAGTAACGGCTGCAAAAATAAGAATTTGTATAAACAGCAGAAACAGCTTCTTCATACAGGTGATTTTATAAGATGGTTATTGGGCGGAAATTTTTTCTCCCTGTAAAAAACGTTGCCAGTCTTCCAGCATTTTGCCTTTTAAAACCCGTGGAAATTTATGCTGCCCGCCTACTTTTCCTTTGGCCTTCATAAAATCCATGAATTGAAGTTCACTAAGCACCTGTAGTTTTACTTCTTTCAGGGCACTTCTTCTTTCTACTGCATAATCATCATTCAGGTCTTTCAGTTTATCATCAATCAGTTTTCCCAATACATCCGCATTCACCTTATCATCACAGGCTACATACCATTGATGAGCGAAAAAATTACTATGTGGTAAACCAGCAACTGTAAATTCGGGGATGCTGATATTAAGTTCTTCACTGGCCAGCTGGATGGCTTTGTTCATATTATCTACACTCAGGTGTTCGCCAACCAGGCTTAAAAAATGTTTGGTTCGTCCTGTAATTACAATCTCGCATTTTTCAACGTCAACGAACCTGATGGTATCTCCTATTAAATAACGCCAGGTTCCTGCGGCAGTGCTGATGAGCAGGGCATACTCTTTTCCTTCTTCTACCTCATGTATCATTAATGCTTTGGGATCGCTTATCATATCGCCTTCAGCATCAAAATTGATATCATCAAAAGGAACGAATTCCATAAATATATGTTCGCCTGTAACCAGCCGCATGCCTTTGGCGTGCTGCCTTTCCTGGTATGCAATAAACCCTTCGCTGGCTAAATAGGTTTCGATATAGGTGATGGGCTTACCCAATAATTTTTCAAACCCTTTTTTATAGGGTTCAAAACTTACGCCACCGTGCACAAAAAAAGCAAGGTTGGGCCACATCTCGTGAATACTATTGAGTTTGTAACGGGCAATCACCATTTCCATACACATTTGTATCCATGCCGGTACGCCTATTAAAAAACCAATATCCCATTCGGGTGCTTTCTCTACGATTTCTTCAAGTTTTTTGTTCCAGTCTTTTTGCTTCGCTATTTTTTTTCCAGGCTTATAAAAAGCCTGAAACCAGAACGGGGCTTTTTTTACGGTTATGCCACTGAGGTCTCCGGCATAATAATCCGCTCCTTTTTGCAAATCGGTACTCCCGCCTAAAGTAAGCCAGCCTTTGCTGATCGAACTATAAGGGATATCCTCATATGTACTCAGGCTCAGCAGTTGCTTTATCATAACAATTTTATTGCCACGCAACAGGTCATTGGTTATGGGAATATATTTACTGGCAGATTCACTCGTGCCACTGCTGAGTGCATAATATTTTATCTTCCCGGGCCAGCAAATATCGGGTTTTCCCTCCAGTGTTTTATGCCACCACTCGTTGTAAATTTTATTATAGTTAAATGTGGGTACCAGTTCCTGAAATTTTTTTCCGGGATGTTTACTTGAGAGGATATCATCAAAACGGTATTGCTGGCCAAATTCTGTAAACCTTGCTTTCCTGAGAAGTTTCTTTAATACAGTAATCTGCTGCCTTCGTGGGTTATTCTGTGGCAGCCGGAGGGCTTTTAAAATTGTATTGGGAAGCTTGATATCAAGAATGGCCATCGTAAGATGCTGATTTAAGAATATACGAAGCTAAAGGAAATGAATTAATAATTAATTGTTATTGGGCTTTAGCCAATTTGTTACCTCCCCTAACCGATGGTAATTGCGAAAAACAATCACTATGTCACGCCACCAATCGTAATTTTTGGCATATAGTTTATCCGCTTTCTCCGCTAAACTGGCCCCGAACAGAGATGTGAGGCCTATATGTGCTACGACCCCTTTGGTAATTGGTGGCAAAACAAAGGATGTGGACGCATATCCAACCCATGTTTTCTGCCCAGATAAAACACTTAATGCATTACCTAAAAACGCGGCTGTTTTTTTATGCAGTATCAGATGAATGGGTGCTGTAACCAGGAATAAAAAAGCCAAAACCACATCAACCAGCCGCTTCATTTTTTGGGGGTATGGCTGTGCAATACGGTATTCAATAAACGGGGCGATTACTTTTCCTGCTTCCTTTAGCCTGTCGCTTCCTACAATACTCTGTGTACCGGACAAGTGAAAAAGAAACCGCATATCCTGTTTCGAAAATGCCTGTATTTGTGTAATGATCTCAGATAATGTGAGGGTCCCTTCGCAAAAAATAATTTCCCCGATGGTTATTTTTTTTCTAAGCAACTTCAGGTTTTCCAGGCTGCATAATTCACTGTTATCAGATGCATCTACGCCAATCCTGCCAAGTAGTTTTTGCTCAAGCATTACTTCTTCGAGAAGTTTTATTATTTCGCTATATTCTTTTTCCGTCCCCGCCACTACGGTTTGTTTCTCACGTTCTGTTTCATATTCAAACAGGTTGCTTTTTTCAGCGGTTATTATTTGTCGCAGCAAAAAAATAAAAACAGCCCCCATTAATCCGCCCTCTAAAATAACCCCTCTTGAAAACCGCATCGATTCGGGCAATAATGAATATACCGCCAACATACTTACTGCTGCAAATGCAACAGAGAAAAGGGTTTTAGCAGTTTTATACCGTTTATCATACAAACCTGTAAACGCTGCTGATAAAATAAATACACCAGTAAAAAAAAAGATTACATACGACAGGTATTCAAACCCGAAACCTTTTCCATTTCGTACTTGACTGATCCATAAAAGGCTTACTGTTTTCAAAGTAAGCCATATAATAGTTCCGTCAATAACGGGAAATAAAACCGGCCTTACCAGTCGTTCCACCGCAGTAATGATCGCCCTGCAGGTTATAGCTATCTGAATGAAATAAGAAAACAGTTTAGCCGTTCCTGATGTATACTGTTTCTGTACAAAGATCAGCATCGCTGCGTAAAAAATTTTTACATAGTTGAGTCCAGCCTTACGCGAGCTTTCCCCTTTAAAATGAATGATCGTTGTTCCGGCAAAATAATGATTTTGGTAGCCGGCTTTTTGTATCCGGTAACTTAGGTCAATATCTTCTCCATACATAAAATAACTTTCATCAAACCCCTGCAAATCATCCAGCAGTTTTTTTTTGGTAAACATAAAAGCACCGGCTAAAACAGCTACTTCGTGATTATCATGTTCATTCAGATCACCCAATGCATACTTATTAAAATATCCGGATGTTGGAAACAATGCTGCCAGTCCCATTAGTTTATAAAAAGAAGCCGTAGGCGATGGAAACGCTCGCTTACTTTCCGGAAGGAACCTGCCCCGGCCATCTAACATGCGCACCCCTAATGCCCCGGCTTTTGGATGTGCCTTCATAAATGCAAGGCATAAAGAAAATGCATTTTCCGGCACGAGTGTATCAGGATTGAGGAACAACACATATTCGCCCGATGCGTTTCTCAATGCCAGATTATTGGCTTTGGCAAACCCCAGGTTTTCTTCGTTACAGATAAATAGTATATCGGGGAAAAGCGGGCGCAAATATTCCATACTGCCATCTGTAGAATGATTATCCACTACAATTAGCTCTGCCCGAATGCCTTCAACAGCTTTTATAACCGCCCGCAAGCACTGTTCTAAAAAGTATTTGACATTATAGTTGACTATGATAATAGATAGCTGCAATAAAAAAGGTTGTGGTTACAAGATACTGGATTCTGGGTACTGCATACTGGATGCTGGATGCTGGATGGAAGGGCGAAGGAACCCCCGACTATCTCCAGTATCCAGCATCCAGCATGCAGAGTCCTGCATCTTCATTACTTTTGCGGCATGATGGTAAAACATACGCTGCTAAAGGCCATAGAAGCCGGGGCGGCCCAAATGACCCGTTTTTTCAATGGCGAATTCAAGATAAGTAATAAAGAAGGCATCAATAACCTGGTTACAGAAGCTGACCATGCGGCTGAAAAGGCCATTTTTGAAGTGATCCAAAAAGAATTTCCCGACCATTATATACTGAGCGAGGAAACGGGAGAAATTGTTATGGATTCTGCTTATAAATGGATTATTGATCCTATTGACGGGACAGTGAACTTTGCTAATGGAATACCCATTTGCTGTGTGAGCATCGGTGTTGAGCATAATGGTCAGATGATTATGGGTGCTGTTTACAACCCTTTTTTAAATGAATTATTCTTTGCCCAACACGGATTTGGCGCAACATTGAATGATAAAATCATATGTGTAAGTGATAAAACAGCTGTTATAAACAGCTGCCTGGTTACCGGTTTCCCCTATACCTATCTTGATGCGCCCAATGGTCCATTACAGGTATTTGAAAAACTAATTCGCAAAGGGGTTCCCGTAAGAAGGTTAGGCAGTGCGGCCATTGATCTCTGTTGGGTAGCCTCGGGCAGATTTGATGGATTTTATGAACACAAATTACAGGCCTGGGATAGTGCCGCAGGTTTTTTAATAGTAGAAGAAGCAGGAGGAAAAGTAACCGATTTTAAAGGCGACCGTTATTCGCCTTATCAGCCACATATAATTGCAACCAATGGAAAAATTCATGATGAATTGGTGGCGTTGGTGAATGGTGCGGGCGTATAAGTACATTATCAGGTTACCCAAAAGAGCCCGTGTTACCTGTTGCGAAAAAATAAACAGTTAAAAAATAATTATGAGTGAGCAGAGAACAGAAATAGCAGAACTCGGAGAATTTGGTTTAATAGACCATCTCACTAAAAATTTTGAGATACATAATGCCTCAACCATATTAAGCGTAGGGGATGATGCCGCTGTTATAGACCATTATGGAAAACAAACCGTGGTTACTACCGACCTCCTGATTGAAGGTATCCATTTCGATCTGATGTATACACCTATGAAACATTTAGGCTACAAAGCCGTAATGGTAAACCTGAGTGATGTATATGCCATGAACGCCATCCCCACACAAATTACCATCAGTATTGGTATCAGTAACCGCTTTAGCCTGGAAGCCCTGGACGATTTTTATGAAGGTGTTTATATTGCGTGTGAAAAACACGGGGTTGACCTGGTAGGTGGCGATACCTCTTCTTCCAATAAAGGATTTATTGTTTCAGTTACTGCCATTGGCGAAGTGGCACCCAACAAATTTGTAAAACGAAGCACCGCTCAAACAGGCGACCTGATCTGTGTTAGCGGCGATCTTGGCGCTGCATTTTTAGGTTTAACATTGATGGAAAGGGAAAAGAAAATTTACCTCGAAAACCCTAAGGTACAGCCCGACCTTGAAAATGAAAGTTATGTGGTTGGCCGTTTATTAAAACCGGAAGCGAGAAAAGATATCATTGAGTTTTTTGAACAGAACAATATTATTCCTACAGCCATGATGGATGTGAGCGATGGTATCAGCAGCGAAGTGCTGCACCTATGTAAACAAAGCAATCTGGGCTGCAGGTTATACGAAGAAAAAATACCCATATCAGATGAAAGCCGGAAGGTAGCCTACAAATTCGGGCTCGACCCCACTGTTTGCGCACTGAATGGTGGTGAAGATTATGAGCTGATCTTTACACTAAAGCAGGAAGACCATGATAAGATAACATTGAACGAAGAGATCAGTGTGATCGGTTATATGACAGATATAGCGGAAGGTTGTAAATTATTAACCAAGGGCGGCAACAGCTTCGATATTACTGCACAGGGCTGGAATGCTTTTACACAATAACTATTGTGTATGAAACAAAAGACCACATTATTCTGTCTGTTTTTTTTAATTAGTATCCTGGGTGCTGATGCACAAAAAAAATTTA
>JAYTOS010000550.1:0-5162 GCA_043747705.1 Bacteroidota bacterium | reverse complement strand
GGCTTCAGGCCTGATCGAATCCAAAAGTTTTTAAAAGTGATTATATTCTTCTGTAAAAGATATTTTGCATTTGTTTATATAGCAACCAAGACCGAAAACCATCTATTTTTTTGATACATTTCCCCAGCCCGATCGCTGAGGTTATATAAAACCAGTCTTGTTGAAATGAGAACATGATGCCTTAACCTTTTTTATCCCCAGCTTTCAAGCTGGGGTTCACCAGAATCTCTATGCGTTGGGCTTCAGCCCTGATCGAATCTAAAAGTTTGTAGAAAGTGATTATATTCTTCTACAAAAATTATCTTCCTGTGATGCGCTTCCTGCCCACTAATATAATTTCGAACAATAGCTAATTTATCCTCACTCACTGAATCCGCAAAATACTCATCGTCCCATTGCAATTTGCACTGGAGTACCCCGTTTTTATTAACCCAGTTAGCTGTCTCACCTTTTATCATCTGCATTTACTTAGCGATACTCCAATCTGCTTTTAATGGCGTTAAGCAATAGAGATGTAGCAGGTAACCATTTATCTAATTCACATAAAACCCTTTTGCAAATACGTTCTGTTGGATATGCTGACAAATTAATCCCCTTACTTCCGGAACAAGGATCTTTTCACTTTTTTTTGTACCCCAAACTGCATGAATCCATACCAAAACAAATACCATATTATATATTTTGAGCAAAATCCCCAACTTAACAGAAACACAGTAGCGTATTTGCCGCAATACTATATTTGTCTTATATTTTTAATTGAGCACCTCAGTAATGATACCCACTACTCACCCTAAAAAAGAAATCTACCTCGGTATTGCACTGGCCATATTTGCCACGGTGGTATGGTCGGGAAATTTTATTATTTCCAGAGGGGTTAATCAGCAGATCGGGCCGGTTAGCCTGGCTTTTTATCGCTGGCTGATGGCTACTGTTATAATCTCCCCCTTCGCCTGGAAAAAATATATAGCAGAAAAAAAACTGGTACGCGATAACTGGAAATACCTGGCATGGGTATCATTGTCGGGCATCGCACTCTTCAACACTTGTGTGTATGTAGCCGGTCATTATACCACTGCCATCAATATGGCACTGATCGGTACAACTTCTTCGCCTGTTTTCGCAACGATCATGGCGGTGATCTTTCTGAAAGAAAAAATGAATGCCTTTCGCATTACCGGGATGATTATCTGCATGGCAGGCATCCTTTTATTAATCTCCAGGGGAAGTTTACAAATACTCGCCTCTTTTCATTTTTCAACCGGCGACCTGTGGGTATTGGCAGGTGCATTTGCTTTTGCAGTGTATAATATCCTTGTTAGAAAAAGACCAAAGATCCTGTCGCCCCTCAATTTCCTGTTTGTCATTTTTGCTGCAGGTACCATTATGTTGTTCCCGGCTTTTGTAATAGAATCGTGGGTGGGTGTGCCAACACAATGGAGTTTATCTCTTATGAGTGCTATTTTATATTTAGGAGCTGGTACTTCCGTGATTGCGTTCCTTTGCTGGAACATTGCCTTACATTCGTTGGGTGCGGGAAGAACTGTTTTGTTCGGCAACCTGATACCGGTATTCAGTGCATTGGAAGCTGTGTTGCTATTAGGTGAAAAGATCACGCAGATCCATATCATCAGCGGCGTATTGGTGATAGCGGGATTAATGATTGCCAATGCAAAGCAACGCGTTACACCTGTTGCATAAAAGCAATGTTTGTTTTATCAGATTTATTATACAACGCCTTTTAAACTGATTAATGGATACGTTTACACTTGTCTTACTTTGCCTGTTTGCTTTTTCAGCTGGCTTTGTAGATGCCATCGCTGGTGGTGGCGGATTAATTCAAACCCCAGCCGCATTGGTTCTTCTACCACAATTTCCGGTTGCCACTGTAATCGCATCGTTAAAAATTCCTGCTTTCACTGGTACCGCTTTTGCCACGGTACAATATGTGAAGAAAGTAATCATACATTGGCCGCGGGTTGCACTGATGTGCGCTACTGCTTTTATCGCAGCATTTGCGGGTTCTGAACTCTTAACAATGGTGAGTAATCGATACATGAAGCCCATCATATTTATTGTACTGATTATTGTAGCCATCTATACTTACACCAAAAAAAACTTCGGACAACATACACAGAAAGCCCATTCACCAAAAAGACAAATGGAGTACACTTTTCTCATCAGTTTATCCATTGGTTTTTATGATGGCATTATCGGTCCGGGTGCCGGTAGTTTCCTCGTATTGGCTTTTATCAGTTTTTTGGGATTTGATTTTTTGCATGCCAGTGCACATGCCAAACTGGTAAACCTTTCTACCAATCTGGGCTCGATCCTGTTATTTCTGTTAAAGGGGACCATCCTCTGGAGTGTTGCCCTGCCCATGGCTGTATGCAATGGACTTGGCGGAATATTAGGTGCACGGTTGGCCATCACCAAAGGCAACCGTTTTATCCGCACCTTTTTTTTGGTGATCATAACAGCTACTCTATTAAGGTTTGGGTATGATGTGTTTTTTAGGAATTAGTTACGGGTTACCTGTAAGTCGCCCCCCAATCTTAACCTTTCTTTATACCCCAAACGTGGATTACCCGATCAATAAGCATGTAATTTTCAACATTCCATTTTTCCAACCACTATACAGGTACATTTGATATGACCAATTATCAATCCATGGGCGCCTCTTTTGAAAGAGAAAAGAATATCAAAGCATCGGCATATACAGGAACGATCTGTATTATGCTGTTCCTGCTTTTCTTTTTACTGCAATGGACTTTACCACAGATACCGGCACCTGTTTTTGGCGAAGGCATTGAAGTGAACCTTGGCAACAGTGAAACTGGCCTGGGTAATGTGGCTCCGCAAGTTCCGGGGGATCCCTCTCTTACAGAAGATACCAGAACAGCACCGCCTAAAACAACACAGGAAGCCACACAACAGCCCAAAATAAATACGGATGAATATGCAGATGGTGATGCGCCGGCTGTAAACAAGGAAAAAGCAAAGCTGGTTGCCAAACCTGTTATTAACCCATCACCGGCAGTTAAGAAAACTATGCCTGCAGTGGTAATCAATCCAACTCCTTCCCCACCTAAACCGAAAGCTGTTTTTAAGGGCGGCACCAGTACTACTTCAAGCGGGAATAAAGCCGATAGTTATAATGGTGTAAAGAACCAGGGCATCGCAGGGGGCAAAGGCGACCAGGGTAACCCCAACGGCAACCCTAATTCTGACAGTTACAAAGGAAATGCAGCTAGCGGCAATGGTGGTAACGGAGGGAACAGTGGGGTAAGTATCCGGAGTGGGTTGGATGGCAGAAGGATAACCAAACTCCCTTCTTTTGAAGATGATTTTAATGAGAATGCCAAAGTTGCTGTCGATATTACGGTTGATAAAGCTGGCAATGTTACCATGGCCATCGTAAATCAACGGGGCACCACTACTACCAACCAAAATGTACGCAATATTGCTTTGCGTAAAGCACGTAGCCTGAAACTTAACAGCGGTAATACCGATGAACAAACCGGTACGCTTGTATTCAATTTTAAACTGCGTGGTTAATATTTCCTTCTCTGTGAACCTCTTTTAGCCCTCTGCGCTCCTATGTGTTGAAAATGCTTGAGAATATTTTTTCAACATAGCGCACAGCGTACACTGAGTTACACAGAGGGGCATTTGTCTTATCTTTGTTCCCGAATTTTGCAGCTGAATGAATTATCAGGAAACCGTTGAATACCTTTTTAAGAAGCTGCCTATGTTTAGCCGCATTGGCGCGGCCGCATTTAAAAAAGACCTCACCAATACCATCAAGCTATGCGATGCATTGGGTAACCCGCAGCATCAATTTAAATGCATACATATTGCCGGTACTAATGGCAAGGGATCAACAAGCCATATGCTGGCATCTATTTTGCAAACTGCTGGATATAAGACCGGTTTATATACTTCCCCACATTTAAAAGATTTCAGGGAAAGAATTAAAGTAAACGGGGAATGGTGTGATCCCGATTTTGTGGCTGATTTTACCCAACGGATCCAACCATTGATTGATGAAATAGAGCCTTCTTTTTTCGAGATCACAGTAGCCATGGCTTTTGATTATTTTGCCTGTCATAAAGTAGATATAGCTGTGATTGAAGTAGGGTTAGGCGGCCGCTTCGACAGTACCAATATCATAACCCCCGAATTAAGCATCATTACCAATATTGGATGGGACCATATGAATATGCTGGGTGATACGCTGGAAAAGATCGCTTTTGAAAAAGCAGGGATCATTAAAAAAAGGGTTCCTGTGGTGATCGGGGAAGTGATTGCTGAAACCAAACCTGTTTTTGAGCAGGTGGCCTCTGAACAGGCAGGTTCACAGATTATTTACGCGGAACAAAAAAGATATGTGGCAGGCTGGCAATACCAACATCATCAATTAACTGTTGAAGTAGTTGATAAAAGTAATGACAGTCACCATACTTATCAACTAGACCTGCCGGGCCTTTACCAAACCAAAAACCTGCTGACTGTTTTAGAAACTGCCCACCAGTTGCAGTTGCAGGGATGGAATACGGGCATAGACATCGTTCAAAAAGCCCTCCCTCATGTGAAACGCTTAACAGGCCTGCATGGTCGATGGGAAGTAATACACCATAACCCAACCGTTATTTTAGATGTGGGCCATAATGTAGACGGAATGGCACAAATAACAAAACAAATTGAACTGTCGGATTATCATCATCTTCATATCATCATAGGAATGGTAAAGGACAAAGAAATTGATGCCGTGCTGAAATTATTACCTAAACAGGCTACTTACTATTTTACCCGTGCACAGATACCGAGGGCATTAGATGCTGAAAGCTTACTGCTTAACGCCAAACGCTTTGAACTGATTGGGCATTCTTTTCCTGATGTGAATAATGCTTTACAAAATGCCTTGAGCCATGCGCATTCAATGGATATGATATTGGTTTGCGGAAGTGTTTTTTTAGTAGGAGAAGTAAATCTTTAACATTATAAGGAAGATAATACGAATTGTTAATCTCTTCACTTCAGCATTTAATATTCCTCGTTCAATATTCGATATTCGACCGGGGGGTTAACTAAATTGAAGCCTTCCCAATTTTTCCAAAGCAAGATAAATTGCAGCCAGGTGCATAGACTGTATAAACTGTTTA
>JAYTOS010000549.1:0-2555 GCA_043747705.1 Bacteroidota bacterium | reverse complement strand
GCCATCTGCCACTGTTCAACTATTGAAAGAACTGGAAGAGAACATGCGCAATTATGCCAATGATATTGTGAATGCCCCCGAAACAGCCGACCGTTCAATAGCCGACAGTTTTTTTACCCGCTCATTGGTAAAGGCATTACAGGTACCTTACTCTTTTTCTTATCCATTTGATTCATTGAAGACCATTTCGAGATTGTATGCGCCAGACAGCAGCTTCCGCATCATTACCTGGCAGATCATGAAAGACTTCAGTTATTATCGTCAGAAAGGTGCTATTCAATTTCATACAAAAGACGGTTCTTTAAAACTTATTCCTTTATACGATAATTCTGCTTTTACCGATAACCCGGTTGATTCTGTCAGGTCAAATAAACAATGGATCGGCGCTGTATATTATAATATCGTTCAGAAAACTTTCAACAATAAAAATTATTATACGCTCATTGGGTATGACGAAAATGATGCACGTAGTACCAAGAAATGGATTGAGGTATTGACTTTCGATGAGAATAATCAACCACAATTTGGCGGCAGGTATTTCAATTACCCCAACGATGATCTAAAGCCGGTACAACCGGCCTACCGGTTTTGTGTTGAGTTTAAAAAAGAAGCCAATGCGAAGATGAATTATGATCCTGACCTGGATATGATCACCTTTGCACACCTGGTAAGTGAAGTTGGCGATAATAGTGCTAAATACACTTTGATACCAATGGGAACTTTTGAGGGTTTTCGTTGGATGAATGGGAAATGGGTATATGTTCCTGTAATTAAAGAAGTAGATCCGCGATCAAATTTGAATCCTACCAAGGAAGCTGCGGAACAACGTAATAATAAATTCCTGGTGCCGAAGAAAGGGAAGGGATGATTTGATTGGGTTAAATGGGTTAAAGAAGTTAAAAAGGTTAAAGCAGGAATTGTTGTTTAAACTTTTTAACTTCTTTAACCCATTTAACTTAATCTAACTTAAGCACCGCCAAAAAAGCTTCCTGCGGAATTTCCACATTTCCTATCTGGCGCATACGTTTTTTACCTTCTTTCTGTTTTTCGAGCAATTTTCGTTTCCGGCTTATATCACCACCATAACATTTGGCGGTTACATCTTTACGCATGGCACTGATATTTTCACGGGCAATTACTTTTGCACCGATGGCAGCCTGTATGGCTATCTGGAACTGTTGTTTAGGTAAAAGTTCTTTCAGTTTTTCACATAATCTCCTGCCAAAATCTTCAGCCCGCGCACGGTGTATCAAAGCACTTAAAGCATCTACTTTTTCGTTGTTTAACAGGATATCCATTTTAACGATATCCGCCTGCCGGTAATCAATCGGGGTGTAATCGAAAGATGCATAGCCACGGGTGGAGCTTTTTAATTTATCGTAGAAATCAAATACGATCTCTGTCAGTGGCATTTCAAATACGAGTTCAACCCGGGTTGGCGTTAAATAACTTTGATTGATAAGGATACCGCGTTTGCCCAGGCAGAGCGTCATGATATTGCCAATATAATCAGGCTGAGTGATGATCTGCGCTTTTATAAACGGTTCTTCAATTTTAGCAACTTTAACAGGATCTGGCATTTCAGCCGGGTTATTAACGGTTATTTTTTCACCACGGGTTGTATATGCGATAAAACTTACGTTAGGTACTGTAGTAATAACTGTTTGATTGAACTCCCTTTCCAAACGTTCCTGTATGATCTCCATGTGGAGTAAACCAAGGAACCCACACCGGAAACCAAAACCTAGTGCCTGAGAAGTTTCCAGTTCAAACACCAGAGAAGCATCATTCAATTGGAGTTTGCCCATACAATCGCGCAGCACTTCAAAATCATCCGTATTTACGGGGAATATGCCTGCAAATACCATGGGTTTTACTTCTTCAAATCCGTGGATCATTTCTCCAGGGTTATTGGCAAGCGTAATGGTATCCCCTACTTTTACTTCTTTCGCGTTTTTAATGCCTGTGATGATATAGCCTACATCGCCCGCTTTTACTTCGTCCTTCGGTGTCATGGTCAATTTCAGTACCCCCACTTCATCAGCAAAATAATCACTGCCCGATGCTACAAAACGTATTTTGTCGCCTTTCTTCAATATCCCATTCAGTATACGGTAATAAACAATAATACCGCGGAAGCTGTTAAATACACTATCAAATATCAATGCCTGTAATGGCGCATCGTAACTGCCTTCCGGGGCAGGTATTCGCTCAATAATCGCCTGCAATATTTCTTCAATACCAATACCCGATTTACCGCTGGCCAAGAGAATATCTTCTGCCTTGCAGCCGATAAGGTCAACGATCTGATCAGTCACTTCCGGTATCTTAGCCCCATCCATATCTATCTTATTGATCACGGGAATGATTTCAAGATCATTCTCAATAGCCAAGTATAAATTGCTGATTGTCTGTGCCTGAATACCTTGTGAAGCATCTACCAATAACAAAGCCCCTTCACAGGCAGCCAATGCCCTGCTTACCTCATAACTGAAATCCACATGGCCCGGGGTATCAATCAAATTGAAAACGTATTCCTCACCTTTGTGACTATA
>JAYTOS010000548.1:0-1687 GCA_043747705.1 Bacteroidota bacterium | reverse complement strand
TGGTTATTATTGACACCGCCGGCCGTTTACACAACAAAACGCATTTAATGGATGAATTGGGCAAGATCAAACGAGCCATTCAGAAAGTGGTGCCCCATGCACCACATGAGGTAATGCTGGTGCTTGATGGATCAACCGGGCAGAATGCCCTTGAACAGGCAAAGCAATTTACCGCTACCACAGAAGTTACCGCCATATCTATTACTAAATTAGATGGTACAGCCAAAGGTGGTGTGGTACTGGCCATAGCCGATCAGTTCAAAATACCCGTTAAATACATTGGTGTAGGCGAAAAAATTGATGACCTGATCATTTTTGATAAACACGAATTTGTAGACAGCCTGTTTACGCTGCAGAAATGATTGCGGATATTTTAGGGGGACGCATTGGGCCTGGTGAGTAGTGAGTAGTGAGTTTATACAGAGCGAAGCCACTCTTTATTCACCATTCACCATTCACCATTCACCATTCACCATTCACCATTCACAACTTACCCCTCACTACTCCCTATCATCACAGTTTTTCTAAATTCAATCAGCTTACAGGTAAGCCTTTATTTAAAACGTATACCTCACCCCCAATCCGCCCCAGCCACCTTCAAAATAATTATAGCCGATAACATTAAAAGAAGGCTGCCAGTCGAAACTGAGGTTTAGGGGAACTCCTTTTATTTTATAATCAAGACCAATAACGCCATCAATACCAACGGCGAGTCCGCCTTCGCGTGCAGGGTATTTGGTTTTCCATGAATCGCTCCAGATACCCAGGTGGGCGCCCCCGCCAACATACCATTTTAATCCGTCTACGCCGTCAATGTCGAAATGCTTTTCATATAAGCCTGTTATGCGGAAACCATCCGATGAGATATAGCCCAAGCCTTCAATGGCTGTATTAGGCTTAAAAAAATGTTTTACGGTGATGGCACCGGGGTAAACTTTCACACCCAATGCGGTTTTGTAATCAGAACCCTCATTCATTTGTGCGTTAGCGTAAAAAAAACTGAACATCACTAATAAAAATGCAGATAGTCGTTTCATAAGAGATTTTTTAATAAACACTGAAAATCATGCCAAAATAAAAAGAAAGTTGCTGAGGAATAGTTAAGGTTTATATGCGGTTGCTTTTACTTTTATATTTAGGTTTGTACCATGCATACATTTAAGGAATTGGTAACAGTTTTTGCTGAGCGTTTTGCGGTAAGGCATTTTCCACATTTGCCGGCCAGCCTGTACGAACCAGGGGAATATTTTTTATCATGGGGAGGAAAGCGCATCCGCCCGGTAATGTGTTTAATGGGGAATGAGTTGTTTGATGAAATTCACCCGGATGCTTACCAGGTAGCTACTGCCATAGAATTATTCCACAATTTCACGCTGATACATGATGATATTATGGATGAGGCACCGCTGCGCCGTGGCATGGAAACCGTTCATATGAAGTATGGTGCCAATACCGCTTTGCTGGCCGGCGATGTAATGATGATACAGGCCTACGAATACCTGAATAAAATTAATGGCCAACACCTGCACCGGATACTCCGGTTATTTAATAAAACGGCCAAAGAAGTGTGTGAGGGCCAGCAACTGGATATTGATTTTGAAAAATTACCCGAAGTTTCGCTTGATGCCTATATTGACATGATTAGCCTGAAAACTTCTGTACTACTGGCTGCGAGCCTTGAAATGGG
>JAYTOS010000547.1:0-1285 GCA_043747705.1 Bacteroidota bacterium | reverse complement strand
AATATGTCATGGCTTCCTTTAAATCCTGATGCCAATCCTTCAATGAATGGTGATCAAGCTTTTAATACAGCAACAAGTTTCATTTGCAATACAAACCTTCAACATTATTCGGGTGAAAGTGGGTTATCTTATTTAGGACAATTGGTATTAATGCTGTGGCAATTTGTAAGTGCAGGTTGTGGTATTGCTATAGCCGCTGTAGTATTTTTAGCCATGAGGGCAAAAGCTACTGACCAGCTTGGTAATTTTTACCACTTGTTTGTTCGGTCTTGTACACGCATACTATTTCCTATAGCCGTTGTTGTTGCGTTGTTGTTGGTTTTTAATAACACTCCAATGACTATGGAAGGTAAGGATACCGTAATTTCCTTGCAGGGCGATACCATGCATGTAAGCACAGGACCGGTAGCAGCTTTTGTAGCTATTAAACATTTGGGTACAAATGGTGGTGGTTTTTTCGGTGCTAACTCCGCACATCCTTTAGAAAACGTAAGCTATTTCACAAATCTGGTTGAAATTATTACGCAAATGCTGTTACCACTTGCTATGATATTTGCCTTAGGTTTTGTTATAAAGCGACGCAAGTTTGCGAGGATGGTTTATGGCGTAATGACTATAGGTTTTTTCCTCCTTTTAATACCCACAGTAATTGTTGAAATGCACGGCAACCATGCAATATCTGCCATGGGTATTACGCAGAATATTGGTAATATGGAGGGCAAGGAAATTCGTTTTGGTACACCGGCTTCAGCTTATTGGAGTATTGCCACAACTGTAATATCTACGGGAAGTGTAAATGCAATGCATGATAGTTTTACACCGCTGGCGGGTATGTTTCAAATGTTGGGGATGATGATTAACTCCTTTTACGGTGGCGTTGGAGTAGGCTTTTTAAACTTTTATATATTCATCATACTGGCAGTTTTTATAAGTGGTTTGATGGTTGGTAGAACGCCTGAATTTTTAGGTAAAAAGATTGAAGCGAGAGAAATGAAAATAGCTATGATAATTGCTTTATTACACCCGTTGTTAATATTGGGAGGTACAGCGTTGGCCAGTTATATTTTTTCTCATAATCCAACCGCACATGCGCATTGGATAAACAATCCGGGCTACCATGGGTTTAGTGAAATGCTTTACGAGTTTACCTCATCCAGTGCCAACAACGGCAGTGGTTTTGAAGGACTAGGTTATGGTAATGGTTCATCGGTTGGAGATAATACACCCTTCTGGAATATTTCATGTGGTATTGTAATGTTACTCGCCCGTTATTTACCAATTATTG
>JAYTOS010000546.1:0-8993 GCA_043747705.1 Bacteroidota bacterium | reverse complement strand
TAACCTTACAGGGGGAGCTTCTCTTTATAATGATAAAAAAATAAAGTAATGAATTACTTTACAAAAAATAAATGGTGGGCCATCGCTTTCCTGCTTTTACTAATACTGAATATTGCAACACTCTCTGCTCTCTGGTTGCTGAAAGACAAAAATATGGGCCGGGGGCCTGATCCTAAATCGGGTGCTGCAGATTTTTTGGTGAAGGAACTGGGATTTGATTCTATACAAAAACAAGAACTCCAAAAATTACGTGAAACCCACCAGCAGCAAATGATGGAAGTTAGAAAAGACAACCGCGAAATGAAGGACGCTTTTTTTGATTTATTAAAACAAACCAATATTGCTGATACTACCGTTGAAAGTGCCGCAAGAAAATCTTTTATGTATGACGAACGATCTGAAATTCTCACGTTCCGTCATTTTCAACAAATACGGAATTTATGTACTGAAGCGCAAAAGAAAAAATTTGATGCCATTATTAAAGAAGTGCTCCGCATGATGGCACCACCAAGGCCGGGTATGGATGGCCCGCCGCCACGCAGGAGAGATGGTCCGCCTCCACCACCGCCACAATAATTTAATCATAGCGAAGGTTTTTATTCTCCCCTTACATCTAACGGGAAAATAATATTGTATGAATAAATATGTTGGAATGATCACACTTGCTTTAACGCTGGGTGCTGTTCTCGTTATTTCCTGTAAGAAAGATACTGCCACCGGCAGTTCAACCACCACCACTGGTACCGGAACAACAGCGGCAGTGCCTGATGTATTTAAAAAATTCAATACAACCGTTTCTATTTCTTCAGATGGAATGTATATCACACTTAAGTCGGATGGTGTGCCTGATCATAAGAGCTGTTATTTCGCTACAACAGAAAGCCGTTACCAGGCATATAACGGAACCAATACGGCTTTCAATAAGAATCCGAATAGTATCGGTACCAAAAGTTATACATTCAAAATCCCCGCATCACCCGCAGTGAATGTTGCACATGAAGCAACTCCTTTGGGGCCTATTGGTGTGGCGGTAAACGGGGTGCCTATTTATAACCAATATGCGGGACCGAATACACCACTCACAAATGAAATAAATTCCTTCGATCAATACAATGGCCATCCCGATCAAAGCTCTACATACCACTACCATGTAGAGCCATTATATATTACACTTAACAATACCAGAAGCGCGTTGGTTGGTTTTCTGCTGGATGGTTTTCCGGTATATGGGTCATTGGAAAATGGTAAGACATTGGTAAGCGCAGACCTTGATGCTTATCATGGACATACAGGCACGACGGCTGATTATCCAAATGGTATTTATCATTACCATATTACAGCGGATGCACCTTATATTAATGGTACAGGGTTTTATGGAACGAAAGGAACGGTTACGCAATAGTAATCGGGAGTGGTGAATTGTGAGTGGTGAGTAAGTTAAAATTATCGGGATTTTTTAAGCTTTACAAAGCGGGAGATGAAATTCCACAACAATCATTACGTACCCTCAGATTTCTGGTCATGAAGAAAAGAATGAATATAAAACCCTGCCGTATTTTAGCAGTCATATGTGTATTATCTATCCTCGGTTCATGTAGGCAACAACCTGTATTAACGGAAAAGCACACTGCCCGGATATTACCTTTTTATTCTTCAGCAGATTTTACGCCGCAGTGGATTGAGCCTTCTGCTGCTGAATATGCTTCTATACATACCATCCCCGGGTTTCGTTTTTTTGACCAGGCCGGCGATACCATAACTGAAAAAACAGTTGCCGGTAAAATATATGTAGCTAATTTTTTCTTCACAACCTGCCCGGGTATCTGTAAAAGACTTACGACTAATCTTCGGATGGTGCAAACTGCTTTTAAAGCAGATGATACAGTCTTGTTAATATCGCACAGCGTAACACCTGAGAATGATAATGTTGCCAGGCTGAAACAGTATGCCGATGCTTTTAGTGTACTGCCCAACAAATGGCATCTGGTTACGGGTAACCGTAATGAGATATATACGATTGCCCGAGGCGCTTATTTTGCAGATGAAGATATGGGCAAGAAAAAAAACAGCAATGATTTTCTTCACACAGAAAATGTTTTGCTGATAGATAAACACAGGCGGATACGGGGTGTTTACAAAGGAACCTCAGTAAAAGACCTGAATGATCTGATTGCCGATATTACCATATTGAAACTCGAAGAATGAGAAAACGACTGCTCATACTCATCCCTGTTATCCTTGGCTGTAATCAGATTGAACATGATACCCAACCTGTTACTATTATAAAAGAAGAATATCCTGTGATTCCCGGTTTGGTCGTACGATCAACGGATACTTCGTTGCAATTGATCAATGGCGTTTTGTATTATCAGCACCATTTTTTTAGTGGTAATCGCGAAACCTATTTTCCATCGGGTGCTTTACAGTTAAGGCAGTCTTTTTATCAGGGGAAAGAAGAAGGGTGGTTACATAGTTTTTATGAAAATGGAAAGAAAGATGCGCACAGGCTTTATCATGAGGGAGAAAAAGACAGTATTAATATGGGGTGGTGGATAAATGGAAACCCCAGGTTTGAATATCATTTCAAAAAAGGCATCTATGAGGGTGATTATAAAGAATGGTATTTGAGCGGGAAGCCTATGAAATATATTATTTACCATGTTGGGAAAGAACAAAGTGGCATAGGCTGGCGGGAAAATGGTAAAGTATATATGAGCTTTATTATGCGCGACGGAAGATTATACGGATTGATCAATCCCAACTTATGCTACTCCTTAAAAAATGAGCGTGGCGAATACGTGGCGGCCAAAAAATAAAAAGTCCCCTGTAGAAACAGGGGACGTCTTCGATTGCTTGCCATATAAGAAAAAGAGATAAATAATAGTAATTGCTTAACCTCAGTAAATCCGTAAGCCTATTCCCTTACCATAGATTTGCTTTCTGAAGTAAAGATAAGAGAAAATCAAAGAACATAGTATTTTATTTATTAATTAATTATTTTTATTAGATTTTTTAATAAAAATGAGTTGCTTTGTCATTTTTATTAAATATTGTAATATTTTTAATATGATTTAATTTAAAGCAATTTATTTATAAATACAGGTTAAATAATTGATTTTCAGTCTATTTTTTGCCTGGATATACTTCCAGGGCCTTTTCCAGACAATCCATGGATTTATTAATATCATCCAGATTTAGCACATATGCCAGTCGGACCTCATGTTTTCCAAGTCCGGGACTACCATAAAAACCGGTTGCAGGGGCTAACATTATCGTTTGGTTTTCGAATTGAAAACTTTCTAACAGCCATTGGCAGAAAATATCGGCATCATCAATCGGTAATTTTGCCATTGCATAAAAGGCACCGCCGGGGTTAGGGCAGAAAACACCCTCAATGGCATTTAAACGTTTTACAATCAGGTCCCGTCTCGATTTATACTCAGCCTTTGTCGTATCAAAATAATCTGCCGGAAGATCAATGGCTGCCTCCCCAGCTATCTGGGCAAAACTGGGCGGACTTAACCTTGCCTGGGCAAACTTCATTACCGCATCCAATACTGTTTTGTTCTTGGTTATGAAAGCACCGATTCTTCCGCCGCAGGCACTGTATCTTTTGCTGATGGTATCCATGATAATCACGTTTTCATCAACGCCTTCCAAATGCATAGCACTTACCTGGTGGCCCTCATAGCAAAACTCACGATAGGCTTCATCAGAAAACAAAAAGAGGTTATATTTTAAAATGATTTCTTTCAGCTGCTGCATTTCAGCATCGCTATATAAATAACCGGTAGGGTTGTTAGGATTGCAGATCACAATGGCTTTGGTACGCGCAGTGATTTTTTTCTCTATTTCAGCAATTGGTGGTAAGGCGAATCCGTTTTCAATATAAGAAGTAACCGGTACAACTTTCACGCCTGCCGCTACGGCAAAACCATTATAGTTGGCATAGAACGGTTCGGGAATAATCACCTCATCTCCCGCATCCAAACAGGCCATAAAACCAAACTGTATGGCTTCACTACCACCGGTAGTTACAATGATCTCATTATAGTTAACATGAATGCCCACGCTTTCATAATAACTCACTAATTTTCTCCGGTAACTTTCATTACCGGCACTATGACTATATTCCAATACTTTGAAATCACTGTGCCTTACCGCATCTAAAATCATTTTTGGTGTTTCAATATCTGGCTGGCCGATATTCAGGTGGTATACTTTTATACCTCTTTTTTTAGCAGCTTCTGCATAAGGAACCAATTTGCGGATGGGAGAGGCAGGCATGGCCTGTCCACGTTGACTGATCTGTAACATACCGCAAAGATAGTTGGGTGCGAAACGTGGTCAAAAACAAAAAACGCAACCTGTTATTCAGATTGCGTTTTTTTAGATATTATTCAGGCAGCTTATTTTGTTTTTGCCTTTGCTACTTCAACCTCTCCTTCAATCGTAAGAACTGTTGGGGGATTGATGTTCGCAAATTTTACAGTTACATGTTTACTGAATGTGCCCGGATTGGCCGCATTATACGTAACTTTTATCGTGCTTGATTTACCTTTGGCAACAGCCGCCTGGCTATATACCGGTGTAGTGCAACCACACTCCGCAGTAGCTACTTCAATTACAACAGGTTTAGATGAGGTATTGGTAAAATTAAAAATATAGGTAGCGGGAATATTCTGTTTGATCTTACCAAAACTATGTTTGGTTTCTTTGAAAGTAACCCCGGTTTGCGCAAAAGTAGCTGCGCTGATAAAAAGACAAATAAGGACCAGTATTTTTTTCATGTTCATTTTTTCAAAAATTAATTTTTAATAACCTTGGCTTTTTCAACAGGTGCAGTTGATTTTACAGCTGCTGCAGCCGGAGCTTGGGCTTGTGGTGTTTCAGGTATGCCTTCACCTGAAAAACTTACCTGCTTGGAAAGACCGCCATCAAAAAAGATGGTACTATACTTTGTAAAAGGCCCCGATGTTCCACCGTTAAAACGGATAAGAATCTTACTGGTTTGTCCGGGACCAAATTTTTCGTTAGGTGTAAAATTCGGTGCAGTACAACCACAACCCGCCTGAACGTTTAATAGGGTAACGGTATCATGACCGATATTTTTCATCTCAATGGTAAACTCTACCGGTTTGCCCAGGGGTATTTTACCCAGTTTGTATTCGCCATTGGTAAATACAACCCTTTTCTCAAGTGGTTCAGTAGCCATCGAGCCCACGGGTGAGGTTTGCGCCATTGCAAATGTTCCGGTCAGCAATACTGTCATTAGAAATACTATTTTTTTCATATCTGTTTTATTTGTGGTGATAAAATTACAGAATCTATTTTGTTAAACAATTACCTTGTAAGCTAAATCCGTGCCATATCCCGATTTAATGACAATTTAAGCCGCTCAAGATGGCAATGTCTGCAAATTCGGGTTAGGACATGTTTTTTATCGGTAAACTAATTTCCGTTAGTCTATTCAGTCGGTAATGCTATTTTTGTTTTATGGAACAAACCCCTTCATTAGAATATAAGGACGATATGCTTTCGTTTGAAGGCTTCCGCAATACCATTTTAGAAGATTACCGGACTGTGGTTGTAAGCCGTGAAGTGAGTTTACTGGGCCGAAGGGAAGTATTGACGGGGAAAGGCAAATTTGGTATTTTTGGAGATGGAAAAGAAGTGGCGCAGATTGCCATGGCTAAATTTTTTCAACAGGGCGATTTCAGAAGTGGTTATTACCGGGACCAGACTTTTATGTTTTCGGCGGGACTTGCCAGCGTAGAACAATTTTTCTCTCAGTTATATGCCGATCCGGATGTGAAAAACGATCCGTTCAGCGCGGGCAGGCAGATGAATGCACATTTTGCCACCAAATTCGTTGACGATAATGGTAACTGGCTTGACCTTGCCAACCGTAAAAATATTTCGGCCGACATGGCACCTACTGCTTCACAAATGCCTCGGGCACTGGGTTTGGCCTATGCATCCAAATGTTTTCGTAATGCCAAACATCCTGAACAGTTTGAATCATTAAGTCATAATGGAAATGAGATCTGTTTCTGCACCATCGGCGATGCCAGTACTACAGAAGGGCATTTTTGGGAAACCATCAATGCAGCGGGTGTATTGCAGGTGCCGTTAGCGGTTTTTGTGTGGGATGATGGATATGGTATTTCGGTTCCGAAAAATATACAGACAACCAAAGGTTCTATCTCAGCCGCACTGAAAGGTTTTGAAAAAGAAGCGGATACAAATGGTATCCGTATTTATAAGGTAAAGGCATGGGATTATGCTGGAATGTGTGAAGTGTTTGAAGAGGCCCTTCAAACCTTGCGCGAAAACCATGTGCCGGTTTTATTTCATGTAGAAGAAGTAACACAACCACAGGGCCACTCAACCAGCGGCAGCCATGAACGGTATAAAAGTTCTGAAAGGCTTGATTGGGAGAGGGAATGGGATTGCATTAAGAAAATGCGTGAATGGTTAATTGAAAATGGATTAGCCAATACAGATGAATTATCAGAGATAGAAATACAGGCCAAAGAATATGTTCGCGAAAGCAGGAACCGGGCCTGGGAAAAATATATCTCCCCGATAAAAACACATGCTGATGCTGCTGTTGCCATGATGCGCGGGGTGATGGTAAATGATATGGAAGTATACAATCATTTGCAAAAAATGGCAGGTGATCTGCAAACGAATAGAGAACCCTTGCGCCGGGATGTGTTAAGAACGCTTTCGCTTGCAATGGAAGCTGCGCCTAATTCTCCTTCGATAGAAGAAATGAAATCGCTTTACCGGGATATACTGGATACCAACCGGAAAATGTACAACAGCCACCTGTATAATGAAGGCCCGAAAAGCGCGTTACATGTAGAGGAAATAAAACCCATGATCCCTTTCGAGGCTTTACCGGTAAACGGATACGAGGTGTTGAATAAATATTTTGATGCGTTGTTTGCACAAAATCCCAAAGTGTACGCATTTGGCGAAGATGTGGGCCATATTGGCGATGTGAATCAGGGTTTTGCGGGCTTACAGGATAAACATGGGGTAGACAGGATATCGGATACCGGCATCAGGGAGTTAACCATTGTTGGACAGGCCATTGGTTTATCACTGCGCGGATTGAGGCCGATTGCTGAAATACAATATTTAGACTACCTCTTATATGGGTTACAACCTTTAAGTGATGATGTGGCCACTTTGCATTTCCGTACCAAGGGGCAACAGAGTTGCCCACTCATCATTCGCACCAGGGGCCACAGGCTGGAAGGTATCTGGCATAGCGGATCACCCATGGGAATGATCATTAATGCATTGCGGGGTATTTATGTTTGTGTGCCGAGAAATATGGTGCAGGCAGCGGGTATGTATAACACGTTGTTGCAGGCAAACGACCCGGCAATAGTAATCGAATGTTTGAACGGTTACCGCCTCAAGGAAAAAACACCAGCTAATTTACTGGAATACACTGTTCCGCTGGGTATACCTGAAGTGTTAAGGGAGGGCTCGGATATTACGGTTGTTTCTTACGGGTCTACTTTGCGTATTATAGAAGATGCTGCAGAACGTTTAGAGAAACTGGGCATCAGTTGCGAACTGATAGATGTGCAAACACTTTTACCGTTTGATATTCACCATAAAATTCTTGCATCCTTACAAAAAACCAACCGTATCGTTTTTGTTGATGAAGATGTGCCGGGTGGCGCCGCTGCTTTTATGTTTAGTAAAGTGATGGAAGAACAGAAAGCTTTTCAGTGGCTGGATGTGGCCCCAAGAACCATTACCGGCCAGTCGCACCGCGCCAGTTACGGAAGTGACGGCGATTATTTCAGTAAGCCCAATGCAGAGGAGATTATTGAAGTGATTGGGGAGATGATGAGAGAGTAAGTGAATGAGCAAATAATAAAATTATCTGGTTCGGTTGAATTTGCCGAAGCATTTTGTCGTAGGGAAGTCAAAAGGATGCTCACTCTTTTGTTTTAACCACATTTTTTATTTTTAGGAATTGCATATTTCTTTCAGTTAGCTTTAGTTTAACTATAGCACCTGGGTTAAGTTTAAAATTATTCTATTCATCTAAACGAATGAGAAGTGAGAAATGAACAAAACAACCTTAAAATTCTTAAAAGCCAGTATATACCTACTGCCGAATTTTATAGCCAGATAATAGACAGCCTGCAGGATTATTCCATTTTTACAGTGGACAATGATTTACGGATTAATAGCTGGAATTCAGCCTCAACAAAAATATTTCAATATACGACAGAAGAAATTATAGGGGAACATTTTGATATAATATTTACGGACGAAGATAGAAAAACTGGTGGCCCTCAGTTGGAGATTGATACAGCATTAAAAGACGGAAGGGCTGTAGATAATAAATGGCATATATGTAAGGATGGGAGTAAATTTTATGCCTATGGTTTGGTTTTCCCACTGATTGGTATAGATGGGGAGATGTTAGGATACGTGAAAATCCTGAGGGACTTAACCGAAAGAAAAAAATCAGATGACGCAATAAACAGATATATAAAAGAACTGGAAGACCTTAATACACATAAAGAAAGTGTATTGGCCATTGTGTCGCATGATTTAAGAAGTCCATTGGCCGGAATTATTAGTACAACTGAATACCTGAAAACGAATTTTGAAACTATAGAACCCGCTGTGGTAAAGGAGATGCTTGAACTTCTTTATAAGGCATCAAAAGACGAATTAAGTATGTTAGACTACCTGGTAGAGTGGGCAAGAATAAAATATGCATCGGAAGTATTTACGCCAACGAAAATCCAACTCTTTCAATATGTTCAGAAAGTTTTTGATAAGTTAAATGAAATTGCTGTTGTAAATACTGTAAATCTTCATAACGAAATTGAAGAAAATATAAGTGTTTTTGCAGATAAAAAAATGTTGCTCTCCGTTCTGCAGAATATTGTTTCCAATGCTTTAAAACATACACCTCCCGGTGGAAAAATTATTGTTACCGCGAAAAG
>JAYTOS010000545.1:0-6237 GCA_043747705.1 Bacteroidota bacterium | reverse complement strand
GTAAATTTTAAATATTTCACAATCAACTGTAAATCAATATTTTATATTAAGCCAGTTACAGTCCGCTGCCTATTACTAAAAAAAACATGGTACTCGGTGTTGCATAGTACCAAATAAATCCCCATCTTTGTGTTGTCAAAGAGAATGAAAGAGGAAAAGCCCAAACAGCCATCCCCTCAAACCCTTCAAAAAAAAATAGTAAACACTTTTAATAAACAAATCATGAAAACGCAAAACAACAGCTTCTTTCAAACTTTAGGAAAAGCACAGTTAGACAACTTAGTGAAAGAAGTAAAAGAAACAGTAGCCACCGGTATCCCACACGTAAATCAGAAAACTGCTTTCGGCGTTGTAGATTTATGGAACCTGGAACGCAGCAGAAGGAGCCGCATGGTGAGAAGACATTTGGCATAAGCAAAGCCAAAAACAAAAGCATTATTTCAATCACAATACTTGCCATTCAAGATTGACCATTGAGAAGGGCAGGACAAAAACTCCGGTTATGGATATTCAGAACACACAAAGTCAGATGCGAAAGGGTGTATTGGAGTTTTGCATTTTATCCATTATCCGCCAGGGGGAGGTTTATCCCAGTGACCTGGTTGACAGGATGAAATCAGCCAACCTCCATATTCTGGAGGGCACACTCTATCCTTTGCTTACCCGTTTGAAAAACGCAGGCTTATTAACGTACCGCTGGGTAGAAAGTAACAGCGGGCCGCCACGCAAGTATTTTGTTATGACCGATAAGGGCCTTGAGTTCTACGGTGAACTCGAAAGAACCTGGCAGGAGCTGGCCGATGCTGTTCATGCGCTCACCCAACCGGCAACGTATTCACCACCATCCGATGAAAACCAACCCCAACCTTAACCAACCATAAAATTGAACAGACCATGAAAAAGGTAATTAATATAAACTTTCAGGGCAGGGTAATCCCTATTGAGGAGTCTGCTTACGACATGCTGAAACAGTATGTGGAAAGTTTGCGTAAGTTCTTTGCCAACGAGGAGGGACGTGATGAAATCATTAACGACATCGAAGGACGTATTGCTGAACTGTTTGGTGAAAGCCTGAAAAAAGGCAGTACCTGCATTACGGATATTGATGTGAACCATATTATAGAAAGTATGGGCCGTCCCGAAGACTTTGAAGGCGAAGAAGGAAATGTACATTCTCAATTAGAAGGCGAACAAACCAAACAAAAGAATACAGGTGGCCAAAGTTTTGAATCTGCAACATTTGCGCCACGGGGCCGGTTGTACCGCGACGAAACAGACAAGATTCTGGGTGGCGTATGTGGTGGGTTGGCCAGTTACCTGCGCATAGATCCAACGATTGTGCGGTTGGTATTCGCACTGGTTGCTTTTGCCGGCGGCGGGGGTATCCTTTTATATATATTGTTATGGGTGATATTACCATCCAGGCAATTAAATAATACCTCTTCTACCAAACGTTTGTACCGTAACCCCGAAGAAAAAGTAATTGCCGGTGTAGCCAGTGGTATCGCTTCTTATTTTGATATCGCGGTATGGATACCCCGTTTGATCTTCGCCCTTCCTTTGGTAACGGGTATCGTTACTTCTATCGTAAGAAAAACTTTCTGGTTCGATGGTGATCCCTTCCCCGGTATTGTATTCGGATCTTTCGGCGGCACTTTATTTGTTATATATGCCGTATTGTGGGCCGTAATACCTGAAGCAAAAAGCGCTTCAGAAAAATTAGAAATGCGTGGTGAGAAAGTAGATTTGAATACCATTAAAAATACCATTCAGGAAGACCTGGAAGGATTTAAAACCCGTGCAGAAAAATGGGGCGGTGAGTTTAAAGATAAGGCGCAGCAATTTGGACAGGAGGTAGGAACTACTATGGGACAGACCGGACAAAAATTTAGTAATGAAACAAGCCATATAGCCAAAAGTGGTGGTAGCCGGGTGTTAAGGGCTATCGGTATCATGTTCAAAGCATTCTTCTTATTTATCGCCGGTATTATTGCCTTTGCTTTATTGGTAACGCTGCTGGCTTTTATGGTAGCAGGCGTAGGTGTATTTCCTTTAAAGAATTTCTTTCTGGAAGGGTTCTGGCAGAATTTCCTCGCATGGGCAACATTGCTCCTGTTCCTGGGAACACCGGTGATCGCATTCATCACCTGGCTGATACGCCGCATCATGGGTGTGAAATCAGGTAACCGTTATTTAGGATTTACATTCGCTGGTTTATGGTTTATCGGTTTGGTATGCGGCGGGATACTGGCTGCCTCTATCGCACAAAATTTTGATGCAAGGGCGAGGGACAAACAGGAATACAGCATAGCACAGCCTGTAAAAGGCAAGCTGATCATATCAGTTCCTGACAGCAAAGTAAAAGTATATGGCCGCTGGTTTAAGATGGATGGTGTGTTGCGAATGACCGATGATAGCCTTTACCTGAACAATGTGCGTTTGCATGTTGTGAAAAGTACAGATTCTATCTATCATATCTCAGCCTATAAATACAGTAACGGTGTAGATGAATCTGCAGCCGTGCGCAATGTTAACGATATCAAATACGGCATCAACCAACAGGACAGCCTGGTTTATTTAGACAGGGGCTTTGCTTTGCAACGTGGAACTAAATTCCGCAACCAGAGTGTAACCGTTAACATACAGGTACCGATTGGAAAAAGAATCGTGATCACAAGCAGCATCAACCGCCACCTGAATTATTCGTTCCATTTTGGTTCGGGCAGGAACGACTGGGATTTTGATGAGGACTGGAGCAACAAATACGAAAACTGGAGTTCAGATGTTGAGTATGTAATGACAGCGGGCGGATTGGAAAGAGTGGACAAAAAAGATAAAGAAAGTGAGAATACCGATGAAAACAATGCTGTAGAAAAGTTTAAGAAAAGCAAAGAGGATCTGCAAAAGGAATATGATAAAAAACAAAAGGAAGCTGAAGATCTGAAAAAAGAATTAGACAAGCCGGTTGACAGTACAAGGTACCGTTATAAAAAAGCAACAACTTTCCAGAATACACCTGTGCCGGTTAAGGTCCAGATATCAGATAAGGTAGCAACAGCAGAAAATGCAGATATGTCTGAAGGGTCTACAAGGCTTAGCTTAATGCAGATCGTATTATAAACTCGGTTGAAGTTGGGAATAACAAGAACCCTGTCTTGTTCACAGGATGGGGTTCTTCCCTTTTTTGAAACATGTAAAAACCTATTATATGCTGAAGAGAATATTCCTGGTAATTATGGTTTGTGCCCTTTTTGTTACAGGCATTTTTGTATTTATCTTGTATAAGATGAGTGATCATAATGGTATCTCTATCAGAATAAATGAATCAGATAATACTTATCAATTCTATGCATCTTACGGGAAAAATAAAACCCGCCAGCTTCAAAAATACCTTGATGGCCAATTGAACACAAACAAAATGCTGGAAGATTCTAAAATGGACTCCTACATTACCTTAAAGGATAATACGGTACTTTATATAAAAACAACCCCAGGAAAGTTGCTGATCAAACTGGATAAAAATGAAAACACTGATGCTTCTTATGCGAGGATAAAAAGGATTGGTGAGCAGGTGAAGATGAATTTGGCAACAGACGAGTAGTTTTTTATTAATAATAAGCTTACCTGGGTAAAACCATCAGATCAAAAGCAGTGTGAAAACACCGCTTTTTTATTTTTACACCCACTTGCTTCACTTATTTTTGCCCGCACAAACCAACAAACAAATGAAAAATACCCCGTTTACAGAAAAACACATAGCACTTGGTGCGAAAATGGCTGAGTTTGCCGGTTACAATATGCCCATCAGCTACAGCGGCATTAACGATGAGCATGCTGCCGTACGTAAGAATGCGGGAATATTTGATGTGAGCCATATGGGTGAATTCATGTTGAAAGGGGAAAATGCACTTGACCTTATCCAACGGGTAACTTCGAACGATGCGTCTAAAATTACCAATGGACAGGCCCAGTACAGCTGCCTGCCCAATAAAGAAGGCGGCATTGTGGATGACCTGATCGTGTATTGCATTGAACAGAACAAAACGTATATGCTGGTGGTAAATGCTTCTAATATTGAAAAAGACTGGAACTGGATCAGCCAGTTTAATACCAAAGGTGTTGAGATGCACAACATTAGCGACAAAACCTGTTTACTGGCCATACAGGGTCCAAATGCAACTAAAATTTTACAACCATTAGTTGATAAGGATATTATGAATCTGAAATATTACACTTTTACTAAAGCAACATTTGCTGGCGTTGATAATGTGGTGGTGAGCGCCACCGGCTATACCGGTTCGGGAGGTGTAGAAATTTATTTTGAAGACAAAGACGGTGCTGCAGATAAAATTTGGAACGCTATTTTTGAAATAGGTACACCACAAGGATTAAAGCCGATTGGTTTGGCTGCAAGAGATACACTGCGTTTAGAAATGGGTTACTGTTTGTATGGTAATGATATTGATGAAACTACTTCTCCATTGGAAGGCGGACTGGGCTGGATAACCAAATTTACCAAAGAGTTTACCGCGAAAGAAATATTGGAAAAACAAAAAACTGCCGGCCTAACTCGCAAACTGGTGGGTTTTGAAATGATAGACCGCGGCATACCCCGCCACGATTACCTGATTAAAGATGAAGCAGGTAATACGATTGGCAAAGTAACCAGCGGTACACAGGCACCTTCATTAGGAAAAGCAATAGGGCTGGGTTATGTAGCCGCAGGCTATGCGGGATTGGATAATGAGATCTTTATTGATATCCGCAATACACTGGTGAAAGCCAAAATTGTAAAAGCACCGTTTGCGTAATTTTTTGCCACAGATTATAATTGACTTTTCTTTGTTAATCTGTGGCGTTTTCTATCCTTTATTAACAATAATAAGGCATTGTTGAAAATATTTTCTTTCAACTGAGTATGGTTCCGGATAGATTTGTTGCATGATCAAAAAAAGACTGAGCATATTGTTGCTTGTTATGATAACAAGTTCCTGTCACCGTAAATCAATGCCTTCTGCTGTAAGTGGCACAGAAACGGGACTGGCGTCTTTCTACTCAGAAACGTATAACGGGAAGAAAACAGCCAATGGTGAGATCTATAACTCCTCTGAGCTTACTGCCGCGCATAAAAAATTACCATTTGGTACCAAGGTGAAAGTAACCAATCTCTCAAATGGTAAAACCGTTAAAGTGCGGGTAAACGACCGTGGCCCTTTTGTTGCAGGACGGATCATTGACCTCACCAGGAAAGCGGCTAAAAAGATAGATATGATCAATGATGGCGTGGTGAAAGTAAAAATCAGGTACTGACAAATCGGATAACGGATTTTGATTCCTGTACTATTTATTTTACTTCGAAATTCAAAAAGTTCCTGTTCATTATTCAATAATCATCCTCTTTTTTTCTTAGTACCACCACGCGCTCCCTTTCTAACACGAGATAACCATACTCGTAACAGAAATAATAGGTATTTCCTCTTTTATTGGTGCAGGTATGGGTATGGTGCACGAACATAAATCCTTTGCTGTGTAGCTTTTGTCTGGTAGTGTTGCAAATGGATCGCTCGCGGGGCAGCAGGCTTTCTAAAATGCGCCTGTTTTTACGGAGGCTGTGGTTGATATTGCGTACATACTTATTACCGTCACTGTTTAGTCGGTTATTATGGGTATTGCGGCAATAATCGTTGCAGAATTTTTTATCTGTACGTCCATGCAGTTTCTGGTTACAGCTCAGGCATATTTTTTCTATGGCAATCATGGTTTGATTTTTAGCCGGGGTTACAAACCATTACTGCTAAAATATTGAACTTGCTGTAAACGGGAAAGGGTATTAATACGAGATAGGACAGGTGTTTTCCTGCTTTATTTTTAAATTTGTTTGCGTTACAGTTAGTGATTTTGATCAATTAGCTGTTGTAATTGTTGTGCCGATACAACACCTGATTGCCGCCAAACTACTTGACCATTCTTAAACAATATCAGTGTAGGCACACCCTGTACCTGGTAGGCAGCAGCCATAGCAGGGTTTTTGTCAACATCCATTTTCAGGATAGTGGCTTTGTCGGCCACTTTGCTTTTCAATTCCTTTAATACAGGTGCCATCATTTTGCAGGGGCCGCACCACTCTGCAAAGAAATCTACCAGTACCAGTTTTTCTTTTGCTAAGATTTCTGAAAAAGTAGCCATATCATTTATTTTTTTCCGGTTGCGTTTGTATGCGAACAGGGACGGGTGTAT
>JAYTOS010000544.1:0-12866 GCA_043747705.1 Bacteroidota bacterium | reverse complement strand
AAGGAAAAAGAGATCATCAAACTGATCTTTATCCAGTTGATGCTGCCCAATGAATCTTTCATCACCCACCTGGAAGAGATATATAATAACTGGGATGATGATGCAGATATGATGGACCAGTTAATGCTTAATTATATACAGAAGCCCGCCAGCTATAATCTGCATGAAATGATCAGCCCTGAAAAATGGGATTTTGCCAGATTATTGCTCACCACCACAATTGAGAAGAAAGAATACTGTGCCGAACTCATCAAACCCAAACTTAAGAACTGGGATGCCGAACGGATTGCCGTACTGGATATGATCCTGATGCGCATGGGTGTTTGTGAACTCCTGTATTTTGAGACCATCCCCACCAAAGTAACCATTAATGAATATATTGACCTGGCAAAGGATTACAGCACCCCCCAAAGCGGCCAGTTTGTAAATGGTATCCTCGACAGCATCCATAAAGAAATGCTGGAAGGAGGCAAGATTCAGAAAATTGATTTTAAGAACAAGAACAAAGCATAATTCTCTAACACTTACCTTTACAGCCGTTGATAAAACAACTGTAACTTATCATTAAAATAAAAACTAATCGTAATGTTTAATTTGAATTCCGTTTTATTACAAGCCAGCGCAGGTGGCGGTGGTATGGTACAATTGGTATTGATGGGTGGTATTATCCTGGTATTCTGGCTGTTTATGATTCGTCCTCAGGCTAAAAAAGCAAAAGAGCAGAAGAAATTTGTTGAGAACATGCAGAAAGGTGATAAAGTGGTAACCATTGCCGGTATCCACGGAACCATTAACAAGATTAATGAAGATGCCACTATCCAGTTAGAAGTCAGCCCTGGTAGTTATCTGAAGATCGAAAAATCTTCTATCAGCATGGAATGGACTTTGGCTATCAATAAAGTGGCTGTTGAGAAGAAGTAATAACTATAAGTAATACGCTAATTATATCAGCCGGGTGATCCTATCACCCGGTTTTTTATGGATGTTGCTGAATAAACTGCAGAGAAATAATACCTTTCCTATTCAATCTTAATCCGTTGTTGTGCTAAAAATCGGTCTCACAGGTGGTATTGGAAGTGGTAAAACAACCGTGGCCAACATCTTTAAAGTGTTGGGTATCCCTGTATTTGATGCAGATACCGAAGCCAAAAGGGTGATGGAAACTGATGCGGGCCTGCAAAAAGCCATTATAGAAAAATTCGGAGCAGCAGTGTATGCTGGTGGCCGGTTAGATCGTAAATACCTTTCCTCCATCGTATTTAATGACCCCCTACAGTTAGAAATATTAAATGCATTGGTGCATCCTTTTGCCATTGCTGCCGCTGAAGTTTGGGCAGGCGAGCAATCATCACCTTATGTGGTAAAAGAAGCCGCACTGTTTTTCGAAACAGGCTCAGCGATTGGGTTTGATTATATGATCGGCGTATTTTCACCGCAACATACCAGGATCAAACGGGTGATGAACAGGGATCATTTAACCAGGGAAGAAATGCAGGTAAGAATGCGGCGACAGATACAAGAAGAGATCAAAATGCGCTTATGCGATTTTGTGATTATTAATGATGACCAGCAGCTATTGATCCCACAGGTATTAAAACTGCATGAACAGTTTTTGAAAGAGGTCAAAGAAAATGTATATGCATAAAGTAAACGTACTACAGAAATTTGACCAGGTAACTGCCCACTGGACGCCAAAAATCGTAGGTGAATTAAATGGGCAACATGTAAAATTAGTAAAATTTGAAGGCTCTTTTACCTGGCACCACCACGAAGAAGAAGACGAATTGTTTTATGTAGTAAAAGGTTCTTTTGTGATGGAGCTGCGCGATAAAAATATTGAACTGAATGAAGGTGATTTCCTGGTAGTGCCAAAAGGGATCGAGCACCGCCCGAACGCGACAAAGGAAGTATGGGTAATGTTATTTGAACCTGCCGGCACTTTAAATACAGGTAATACCGAAAACGCGTTTACCAAAAAAGAACTTGAAAAGATATGATTGCCCAAACACCCCCGCCACCTTATTATGCAGTGATCTTTACTTCAGAAAGAACGGATAATATTGAGGGCTATCAGCAAACAGCCAATCGCATGGTAGAACTGGCGCAACAACAACCCGGTTACCTCGGTCATGAATCGGCACATGAAGGAATAGGCATTACCGTTTCTTACTGGAACAGCCTGGAAGCCATTAAGAATTGGAAAAAAAATACGGAGCATTCAACTGCGCAAACAATGGGCAGGAAAGAATGGTATTCAAATTATAAAACCCGGATATGTAAAGTAGAAAGAGATTATGATTTTCATAAATAGCCACTTGGTTTAAGATGTGTTCTATTCTAAATAAGCTAATTTCTATTCTTTCAATAGGTAAGACAACAAATTGTTTGTTTTCAGCAAAATAAGCTTAGCATGAAAAAGATCCGCAACTGGTCATTAGTTCTCCTTTCTGTGGTTGTGCTTTTATGGGGGCTACATGCATTTTTATTTGACTGGGTGGTTCCCAAAACAGCTTCTTTAACCATACCCCGGAAATGGCAGATGATCCCGCTACGCGAAAATAAAAATATTGTGCACGATTATCTGGGAGCGCCGGTTTCAGCCAAACAAACATTCGATTCAACCCCGGAAGAATGGGCTAATGGGAGCAAAGGCAAAATGTATTACCTGCATATCTATTATGCACCGGATACCATGGCAATTACCTATACGATTCATTATGCATATAAGAATTGGCTGTTGGCCAGAAGTTATTTGCTGGATAGTGTTACAATAAGGTGAGGAGGCAGGAGTGAGTAGTGAATTGGGAGTTGGCAGTTGTATGTAAATACCTTTTGCAATCAACCTATTCACAACTCACCATTCACGCTTCACACTCACTATTTCACGATCCTGTAACACCATCTTTTTAATTTGCCCTCAAAATCAAACGAGGTTGTGGCTTTGGTAATGTCTTTGATTGCAGAAGCCTTTATTTGTTCTTTCTCCAAAACAAATTTCGAAAAATTAGTGCTGAAATAAATAATACCGCCTTTGCTCGTTGCTGCAAGCGTATCATTCAACAGTTCTACATGGTCGCGCTGGATATCGAGAAAATCTTTCATCCGTTTGCTGTTGCTGAACGTGGGTGGGTCAATAATTACCAGGTCGAAACTTTCCGGGATAAGGGTTTTTAGATACTGTTTTACATCTGCATGATCAAACCGGTATCTTTCCTTATCTTTTAAAAGATTGATTACAAAATTATCTTCGGCCCAGGTTAGATAGGTTTTAGAAAGATCCACCGATGTAACCGTACTTGCCCCGCCGGCAGCGGCGTATACTGAAAAGGAACCGGTATAACAGAAAAGATTAAGTACACGTTTATGCTCACAAAGTTCTTTCACCATTTGCCGTGTGATGCGGTGATCGAGGAACAGGCCTGTATCCAGGTAATCTGTCAGGTTCACTAAAAATTTCAGGTCATTTTCAATCACTGTAAAGAATTCCTGTTTGGTATCCATTTTCTCATATTGCCCTTCCCGGTGCGACATCCGTTTCCGTTGCCGCACATACATTTTATCTGTAGAAACAGCCGTTATCTCACTGATAACAGAAAGGCAACCATCCAGCCAAACCTCATGCTCTTCATCCGTCATACCATGCCTGCGCAGGTATTCGGCCAGGTAAATTTTATCTTCATACAATTCAATACAGAAAGGGAATTCAGGCAGGTCATGGTCATAGATACGGTAACAGGATAGTTGCAGTCTTTTTGCCTGTTTACTCCTGTGCCTATATACTTTGGTAAGCCGGTTACGGAACATCTCTGATTTACCGGGGTCGCTCATGGGTGCAAAATACGATGAAGGGGTTAAAGAAGTTAAAAGGGTTAAATGGGTTAAATGAATTTCTTCATAGGGATAAAAAAAGTTCTTAAAAAAAGGCTCCCCCCATTGTCAATCATTTATCCCTTTTAACTTCTTTAACCCTTTTAACTTTTCTAACTCCTTTTAACCCCTTTAACCCTTTCTACCATCCACCCATTTCCCTATTCAATCATTCAACAATTCCACTATATTTAAAACCTAAAACATGCTTCATGAGACAATCCTTATTCGCAATTTTGTTTGTATTATTTGCGGTATCGCTGACGGCGCAGGAATACAGCAATTATGCAGAACAAACCAACAGGCTCAATGCTTTAACCAAAGCCTATCCCGGTTTAACCACGCTCATTTCCCTAACTAAAACCAATGGTGGTAAAGACATCTGGTTATTGACCATCGGTTCAGGTAAAACCGAATCCAAACCGGCGATTGCGGTTGTGGGCGGTACAGAAGGCAATCATTTATTAGGTACTGAATTAGCCATAGGTTTTGCAGAAACCCTGTTGAAAGGCAGCAATACAGACAGTATTAAAAACCTGCTGGCAAAAACAACCTATTATGTTTTTCCGAACATGAGTCCGGATGCTATGGAACAATATTTTGCTAAATTAAAATACGAACGTACCGGCAATACAACAGAAACTGATGATGACCGTGATGGTAAATTGAATGAAGATGGGTTTGATGATCTTGATGGAAACGGAAAAATCACCCAGATGCGGGTAGAATCGCCTATCGGTGATTATAAAATACACCCCGATGATCCACGGGTATTGATTAAAGCCGATGCAAGCAAAGGCGAGAAGGGTAAATACCTACTTTTTACCGAAGGAATTGACAATGATAAAGATGGTATGTTGAATGAAGATGGTGAAGGTGGTATTGCCTTCAACAAAAACCTTACTTATAAGCATAGTACGTTTGCAGCCGGCGCAGGCGATTACCCTGCCAGTGAAAAAGAAACAAGGGCACTCCTCAATTTTTTATACGATGCATTTAATGTATATGCTATCATTAGTTTCGGCAGTAATAATAATTTATCAACTCCAGTTGCTTTCAATCCCGCTGCTGCAAAGGAGCGGATATTAGCCGGTTATTTAGAACCCGATGCCAAAGCAAACAGCATGGTCAGCGAATTGTATAATAAAATCACCGGCACGAAAGATGCGCCAAAAACATCACCAGCGGGTGGAGATATATTGTCGTGGGGTTATTTTCATTATACCCGCTATAGTTTCAGCACGCCGGGTTGGTGGGTACCCGAAGTGAAACCGGATACCACTAAAAAAGAAAAAGCTTTTACTATAGAAGATCCTGCCGCTAATTACCTGCGATGGGCACAACAGCAGGGGATTACCAACACATTCACAGAATGGAAAACAGTATCCAATCCAGACTATCCCAATCAGAAAGTAGAAGTGGGGGGGCTGGACCCTTTTGTAATGATTAATCCCCCTTATAAAATGGTCGCGGATATTGTAAAGAAACACACCGAATTCCTGGTAAAACTCGCCAATCAACAACCTGAAATAGATGTTCTGAATTTAAAAACAGAAAAACTTGGCAATGGCCTTATGCGTATTAGTTTAGATGTAATTAACAAAGGCGGTTTATCAACCCATAGTAAACTGGGTGAAAGAAGTTATTTTTTAAAGAAACTGAAAGTGGCTGTAAAAACAGTAGATAAACAGGAAGTAGTAGGCGGAAGAAAGATCACACTTTTAAGTTCATTGGATGCTTCCGCTTCACAATCTTTCAATTGGCTGATTAAAGGTACCGGCAAATTGGCGATTGAAATAGGATGCCCTACCGCGGGTGTAAGAAATATAGAAGTAACACTCTAATCAACAAAACAAATTATTATGAAACGCACTATACAAACTGTCATCGCTGCCATAGCCTTATTTTTTGGTTCCACAGCTTTTGCGCAAACGCCGGAACAGGTATTTAAAGCGGCAGGCTCACCTGCTAATCCGAAAGTAACCGTAACCTGGAACCGTTATTACGACCATGCCGGTATTGGTGATATCTGTAAAAAAATTGCCGCAGCCTATCCGAACCTGGCTAAACTGGAATCAATTGGTAAATCCTATGAAGGCCGTGATCTCTGGTGCCTTACAATAACTGATTTCAAAAAAGGCGATGCAGCCAAAAAACCCGGAATGTACATTGATGGTAATATCCATTCCAATGAAATACAGGGAGCAGAATTTGCCATGTACACTGCATGGTACCTTACAGAATCTTTTGGCGATACCAAATTCATACAGGAGTTGCTGGGAGATAAGGTATTTTATATCATACCTACGATTAATCCCGATGGCCGCGACTGTTATATCCATAAACCCAATTCAGCCAACTCTCCGCGATCGGGTTTAATTCCGGTAGATAATGATGGTGATGGGTTGGTAAATGAAGACAGTTATGAAGACCTTGATGGAGACGGCAATATTACTCTGATGCGGAGAAAAAGTCCGAATGGCCGTTTTAAAATAGACCCCAAAGATCCGCGTAATATGATACAGGTTGGTCCCGATGAAAAAGGTGACTATGAGTTTATTGGTATTGAAGGAATGGATAAAGATGGGGATGGCCGTGTAAGCGAAGATGGATATGCATTTGAATACGATCCCAACCGCGATTGGGGCTGGGGATGGCAACCGAATTATATTCAGAATGGTGCCTATAAATATCCCTTCTCCTTACCTGAGAACAGGGCTGTTATGGAATTTGTGATGAAGCATCCGAATATTGCAGCAGCCCAGTCTTTTCATAATGCAGGTGGTATGATCCTTAGGGGGCCAGGCGGTCAGGAAGATGTGAGTACCTATAATGCACAGGACCTTTTGGTATATGATGCGATTGGTAAAAAAGGGGAGGAGTTATTACCCGGCTATAAATATTTAGTAGTGTATAAAGATTTGTATTCGGCCTACGGTGGGGAACTGGATTGGTTTTACGCGGGACGTGGAATCTACACCTACTCAAACGAATTATGGACCCCCTATTTAATGTTCATGAAAGAAGGAACCCGCGACCCATTTGATAACAGTACGTATAATTTCGACAGGTACCTGCTTTTTCAGGATGCTTTTGTTCCATGGAAAGAATATAATCACCCACAATTTGGAAAAATAGAGATTGGTGGTTTTAAGAAAAACTTTACCCGTGCCCATCCCGGCTTTCTGTTAGAATCAGATGCACATAGAAATATGGCATTCAGTATTTATCATTGTTATTCAACACCCAAATTAGAAGTACAGGATATTATTGAAAAAGATTTGGGTGATGGTATCAAAGAAGTAACGGCCGTTATTGCTAACCAACGCCTGATGCCTACGCACAGCAGCCAGGATGCCAAAAATAAAATTGAAAGACCGGATTATATCAGTTTATCCACTTCCGGAAAAGTACTGGCAGGTATGACAGTAGAGAATAAAGACCTGAACTTAACTACCGAACAAAAGAACAACCCCCAAACTATTGAAGTGCCCAATATTCCCGGTATGGGAGCGGTGACCGTAAAATGGATTGTGCAGGGTGGTGGAAAATATACAGTGAGTGTGGATAGCAAAAAGGGGGGCATAGCTATAGGATCAAAATAAACAGTACCCCGTCATTTCGACGAAGGAGTAACCTGCAACCCGATTAACAAATTACTCCTTCGTCGAAATGACGTGGTTAAAAATTATTATTTCAATTTAGCCAGTGCCTCTTTAATTCTCGCCCAGGCCCTTTCAATATTGGTCATGCTGTTGGCAAACGAAAAGCGAACACAATTGGGTTCGCCAAAAGCATCACCCATTACGCAGGAAACATGCGCTGTATTTAAAAGATACATACTAAAATCAGCTGCATTGGTAATGGTTTCTGAACCGTTTGCCTTACCGTAATAATAGCTCACATCAGGAAACACATAAAATGCACCCTGTGGTTCAAAACATTTGAAACCGGGGATATCATTTACAAGGGCTAATGTTTTTTCTCTTCTGCGAGTAAACTCTGCAGCCATTTCCTTCGATGGACGAAGATCGCCTGTTAAAGCGGCTACTGCTGCTTTTTGGGTAATGGAACTTGCGCCGCTGGTAAACTGACCCTGTAATTTTTCACAGGCTTTCGCAATGGTGGTATTCGCAGCCATATAACCTAAGCGCCAGCCCGTCATCGCAAACCCTTTACTCAATCCGTTAATCAATACTACGCGGTCTTTCAAATCAGCAAACTGGGCAATGCTTTCATGCTTACCAACAAAATTAATGTACTCATATATTTCGTCTGCCAGGATGATGATGTTTGGATATTTTCTAAACACCACAGCCAATGCTTCCAGCTCTGCTTTACTATACACCGCACCCGATGGGTTGCAGGGTGATGAGAACATAAACACTTTAGACTTCGGCGTAATAGCCGCTTCTACTTGTTCAGGTGTTGGTTTAAAACTGTTTTCAACGGAAGTTCTTATCTCAACCACTTTACCACGGGCAATTTTTACCAATTCAGAATACGTAACCCAATAGGGGGTGGGTATGATCACTTCTTCACCTTCATCTACCAGGGCAAGAATAGCATTGGCTAAACTTTGTTTGGCCCCTGTTGAGGTAACAATATTTTCAGGTGTATAGTCGAGGTTATTATCACGTTTTAATTTCGTACATACAGCTTCGCGCAGGTCTAAAAATCCGGATACAGGTGTGTAGTGGCTCCAGTTATCATTGATGGCTTTAATAGCGGCATCTTTAATATGCTGGGGGGTGTCAAAATCGGGTTCACCTAAACTCAGATCAATTACATCTACTCCTTTAGCCCGTAATTCGCGGCCAAGTTTGGCCATTTTTAGTGTTTCAGGTTCAGCAAACCTGTCTAATAAAGAAGAAAGTTGCATAGAAAAATTACATTAATAAAATTTGATACATATCTATTTTGCGGCCGAAAGTTCGGAAAAACTATCCAAACGCTTGTAAGTTTTAAAGAATTAAAAGGGCTTTTGTTCCCTTTGTTGAACTCTCCTTAAAGCTTTTGTAACTTTACAGTATGCCACATGAATCTATTTCTGTTTTTGATATGTTTAAAATTGGGGTGGGTCCTTCAAGTTCACATACATTAGGTCCATGGCGGGCGGCTTTGCGTTGTATTGATACGATCAAACGGAAAGCCAGTCTTGCCCAGGTAAGTTCCATATCCGTTTTACTATATGGATCATTGGCAAAAACAGGAAAAGGACATGGAACAGATATTGCCGTAATCCTGGGTTTATGTGGTGAAGACCCGGTAACGATTGATGTGAATGCCATCACACCTAAAATTAACAAGATTAATACCGATAAGAAATTGCAACTGGGCAATGAAGCATGGATTGATTTTGATACGCCTGAAAAAGTACAGTTTCTTCATAATGAATCATTGCCTTTTCATCCCAACGGACTTTCCTTCCTGGTACAATTACAAAACGGCGAGAGTTGGAGCGAAACTTTTTTCTCTGTTGGTGGCGGCTTTGTGGTAAAAGAGGGAGAAACCAATGGCGGTAAAGCAGCCGTGGATCTTCCTTTCCCTATAAATACTGCAGATGATCTGTTGCATTGGTGCATGAAAGGTATGGCCATTCATGAAGTGGTAATGGAAAATGAATCTGCCTGGCGTTCTGAAGCCGATACCCGGAAAGGTGTGCTGCAAATATGGAACAGCATGAAAGAATGTACTTATCGCGGTTGTCATGCGCAGGGCGAATTACCCGGCGGTTTACAAGTACGGCGCAGGGCATTTGACCTGAATAAAAGATTGATTAATGAACAGCCCTATTCAGATTATGAAAGCTGGATCCGGTGCATTAAACAAGGTGGCAACGATTTCAAATACACACTTGACTGGGTTAGTTGTTTTGCATTGGCGGTAAATGAAGAAAATGCATCATTTGGCAGGGTAGTAACCGCGCCTACCAATGGGGCAGCAGGCGTAATACCCGCTGTTTTGCAATATTATATTGCTTTTTGTGATGGATATAACGATGAAAAAATCATTCGTTTTTTATTAACGGCATCTGAGATAGGCAGCATCTTTAAAAAAGGGGCCACCATTTCAGCAGCGATGGGTGGTTGCCAAGCAGAGATCGGGGTATCATCAGCCATGGCAGCTGCGGCACTCACAGAAGCTTTGGGCGGTACACAACGTCAATCATTAATGGCAGCTGAAATTGCCATGGAACATCATTTAGGATTGACATGCGACCCAATAGGCGGACTTGTACAAATACCCTGCATAGAACGTAATACCATGGGAGCCATCAAAGCCATCACCGCATCGCAACTTGCCTTACAAAGTTCGCCTGATTATGCGATTGTAAGTCTGGATAAAGTGATTAAAACCATGTGGGATACCGCATTGGATATGAGCAGCAAATACAAAGAAACAGCCGATGGCGGATTGGCCATTCATATACCGATAAGTTTGCCGGAATGTTAATGATTGTTTATTTTGAATGTTGAATTTTAAATGTTGAATGAGCCATTCCATTTAAAATTCAACATTCAACATTCAAAATAAAAAGATTGGCTATGAACAAAAAACAAGTAGTAATACTGGGAGCAGGCTTTGCCGGATTACAATTAGCGAGAAGGATCAGGAGCAGCGATTACGAGATTACATTGATTGATCAATATAATTTTCACCAGTTCCAGCCATTACTTTACCAGGTGGCTACGGCGCGGTTAGAGCCCAGTTCTATTTCATTCCCTTTGCGTAAAGTATTTCAGAAAAAACATAACGTACATGTTAGATTGGCCAAAATAAAACAGGTGGATACGGCTTCCCAAAAAGTGATTACGGATGCAGGTGATTTTTCCTATGATTATTTAGTGATTGCTACAGGCTGTACCACCAACTATTTCGGGAACACAAATATTGAGCAGTTTGCATTCCCCATGAAATCAACCACGGAAGCCATTACCCTGCGTAACCGTATCCTGTTGAATTTTGAAGATGCATTATCAGCAACCGATTCCGAATTGCCGGCAATCATGAATATTGTAGTGGTAGGCGGCGGTCCAACAGGTGTGGAACTTTCCGGTTCACTCGCAGAGTTGAAAAAAAATATCCTTCCCAAAGACTATCCGGATATGGATTTTTCAAAACTCAATGTTTACCTGTTGGAAGCTGGTCCGGCTACACTTGGTGTAATGAGCAAAGCTTCGCAACAAAAATCCCAGGAATACCTGGAAGCCATGGGCGTGCACGTGAGGTTGAACGCACATGTAAAGGACTACGACGGAAAAACCGTAACCCTGGATGATGGCAGCACCATCCCAACCAATACACTTATCTGGGCAGCCGGAGTAACAGGCAATGTACCCGCTGGCATTGATAAAGAAAAACTGGTAAGGGGTAACCGGATAAAAGTTGATGACTATAACCGGGTAGACGGATCTGACAATATTTTCGCAATAGGCGATATTGCTTATATGGAAACAAGCATTTTTCCCAAAGGTCACCCGCAATTAGCAAATGTGGCCATTGCACAGGCAAAAAATACAGCTGAAAATTTAGGGAACCTGTTACTTGCTAAACCGCTGAAAATATTTACTTATAAAAACCCCGGAACCATGGCTACGGTTGGGAAAAGAAAAGCAGTAGTTGACCTGCCTTTTATGAGTTTCCAGGGAAGACTGGCGTGGCTGGTATGGATGTTCCTGCATTTAATGTTGATTCTCAGCGTAAAAAATAAGCTCATCATTTTCATCAACTGGGCGGTTAGTTATTTTACCAATGATACTACTTTACGATTGATATTATTGCCAACAAAAAGGCGCGAATGAAGGGATGAAATATCAAACAGGAAATATTGAATGTAAAAGCGAAGATGACCTAACTATTCAGCAAATAACATACCTGCATCATAACGTAATTACATACCCAAGCGGGTCTTTCAGGTTCTTTACAAAAAAAGTATAGTCTATCCACGCAAAACCTTTATCGGCCCATCGGGTGCTCCATGAATTGATTATACGGAATGCCTTCCGTTTATCATCGTACCCACAAATAACTAGTGCGTGACCGTTCGCATCCCCTGTTCGCTGTTTCCAGATAAAAGGTGCCTGTAATTTACAGAGCCCATTATCTGAATTGGTTGAAAAGATAACCGGCATTTTTTGAGATAACTGTTCTTTGATCAAAGCAAGATTGGTGAGGTCTACAGTGAGCCAATCCTTAATTTTAAACGGTTCAGCCTTCTTTCGCTGCAGGCTATCTGGCTGCAGCAGGCATTCGTTGGGATTATAAGGCATATCCTTCAGCGAACTGGCCCCTTGTGTTTGTAACAGGTAAAGATTATCGGTAATAGAGGTACAGCCACAATTACCCTTTGTAATCTGGTTATAAGTAAACTTAGGGCTCAGTAAACTGCTGTCTGAATATGACTTTCCGCTTGAAATATGTGCCTTGTAACTGCCTGCCGCATATACAGTGGCCCACGCAGAACAACTACCTTGTGTTTGCTGGTCACCGGGCACCGGCATGTCAAGTTGTAAAGAGTCGACCAAACTATCTTTTCCTGAATACCGCACAGAATCATGAAAGGGGATGCTGATCCCGAGAAAACTTCCGGCACAATACCCATTTTGAAAAGAGTAACTAGCCGGCAAACTGTCCATAATCGTATTTGTTTGTATAGAAGGACAATCTTCGCAAGAAAGCTCGCGCCGGCAGGCATTGAGTAAAAAAAGCAATACCCATAGAGATAGTAGATGCTGCAATTTCATACTCGTTATTTTAGTTTAATAAGTGATAGATACCTATAATTGGGCATACGTTGCCCGGTGCAGATATTTAATAGGGAATTCATTTGTGAATGGCCAAGAAAATGCCTTACTATTTGAAAATCAAGTTATTACGTGGGCGAGTGTAAAAAATCACACTAAAGTTTTAATGCAAAGATTCCCAGGATAATAGTGTGTCAGGGGATTCTTACAGCGATTAATTCAAGCTGGGATCGGCTTCTAATGCTTCGAGTA
>JAYTOS010000543.1:0-12219 GCA_043747705.1 Bacteroidota bacterium | reverse complement strand
TGTTGTGCAGAATTCGATAAAGTCACGGCCACTTACTTTTTCCGCAATGCTGGCTAATAAAACATAGCCTGTATTACTGTATGCGTATTTGGTGCCCGGTTCAAATAAAATAGCCGGTCTGTATTGATTGAGGTAATCAAGGATATCATTGTTGCCTGCCACTTTACTTTTATCCCAGTGGGCATCCATGATGGCCTGGTAATCGGGTAGGCCACTGGTATGGGTTAAGAGGTTCCTGATACTAATTCCTTTGTAGGGGATGTTCAGGTATTTTTCTATAAGGTCATCATATGTAAGCAGGCCTTTTTCTTTCAGCATCATAATCACCATGGCGGTGAATTGTTTGCTTACGGAAGCGAGCTCGAAAATAGCTGTTTTCTGTAATGGCACCTGTTTGGCAAAATCGCTGTAGCCAACGGCTTTTTCATATTCGATTTTTCCCTTCTTAGCTACCAAAACAACACCACTGAATTTATATTGTGTGGCAAACGATTGTACAATACTATCGATCGCTTTATTTTTTTCTTTTTGCGCATGCGCAAAAAAGCAAAGAGGCAGCAGTAATAGAAACGATATCTTTTTCATAATAAGTTAGTTCAACCGTAAAGTAGTTCCTGCTCTTGTACCATTGTGTTTGCCTTCATCAACCGTAAGCTGGCCATTTACCAGTACATACGTAAATCCGGTTGTATATTGATGGGGCTTATCATACGTAGAAAGGTCCTGTACTTTCTGTTCATCAAAGATTACAATATCTGCCGCATACCCTTCGCGTAATAATCCCCGTCCTTTCAATTGAAATTTCTGGGCCGGTAAAGAGGTCATGCGGCGAACGGCTTCTTCCAGGGAGATCACTTTCTTATCTCTTACATATTTACTCAATACCCTCGCATTGGTACCATAGCCGCGCGGGTGTGGGTTACCCGATCCATAAATACGGATACTGGCATCACTGGCAAACATATTAAACGGGTATTGCATAATGGCTTTCACATCTTTATCACTCATACCATGAAATATCATACCTGCACCGCCCTGTTCCATCATTTCAATAATGGTTTCGGCTTCATCAGATGCTTTGTGTTTTTTTCCTTTGATAAGATTTACCTCTTCAATGCTTTTACCGTTAAACAAACTGTCGGGTTTGTAAGAAGCCACTACCGGGTAACTGAAATTTTTAAGTTTTCGTTTCTTCAATTTCTTGAGCATGAAATCCATTACTTCTTTTCTAACCTCGGGCCTGGACAGCCTGGCTTTGATAGAATCCTGGTTATCTGCCAGCACCCAATCGGGTAATAAAGTGCTGAGCGAAGTACTGCTGGCTGTATATGGATATTGATCAATAGTCACATCGAGCCCCTCTTCCCTTGCTTTGATGATTATAGGAACGGTTTCTTTACTGCGTCCCCAGTTTTGCTGCCCGCTTAATTTGAAGTGCGATATCTCAACAGGTATTTTTGCTTCGCGTCCGATATGCAGGGCTTCTTCGATTGCTTGTGTTACACTATCACCTTCATTCCTCATGTGACTTGCATACACACCATTATATTTAGAAGCCACTTTTGCCAGTCTCACAACTTCTTCTGTTTTGGAGTAGGTGCCAGGTATATAAATTAAGCCGGTTGATAAACCCACAGCGCCATCTTTCATAGCCTGTTCGACAATGGATTCCATTTTTTTCATTTCTGCTTCGGTTGGGTCGCGGTTGGCCGAACCCATGGCGGCTTTGCGAACATCATTATGACCTATTAATGAAGCCACATTGACAGAGGTCTTCAAACTATCCAGCATAGAAAAATAGCTGCCTATATTTACCTGCGATAATCCACAGTTACCAGTAACAACAGTAGTTACACCATCGTAAATAAAATTATCTGCTGTAGGCTGTTTTTTTTCATCTCCTTCTATATGGGTATGCACATCAATAAAACCTGGAGATACGATTAAACCTGTTGCATCAATATTTTTTGCTGCAGTCCATTTACCTAATTTGCCAATGGCAACAATCTTCCCGTTTTGAATGGCCATATCGCCATAGAACCAGCTATTCCCTGTTCCATCCAGAATCTTTCCGTTTTTGATAAGTATATCTGCCTGCTGTGCATGTGTAGACAGGGATAATGCCAGTAGCCATAAAATCATTAACTTTCTCATTCGCTTATATGATAATTTTTTTTGAGTAATGCAATGTCTTTTGTAGCTTCTTTTTTTTGAAACCCCAACAAGTTACAATAGTAAGATATGATCTGCTTTTGCATATAACATTTGTTATAGAATATCCGGAGCTTATCTACGTCTTTGCTAAGGTAATAAACCGGGGTGGCAGATCGTTTTGCAGCAACTGAAAAATCCATGATGTCTTCCATGAGGTTCAATATCTCGATCGTAAACCTATAATACGCATCCCCCTGTTTACTGGTTATCTCATTTAACTGGTCATAAGCTGTAATGCAATTAACAGATGCGGTGTCTTTGATCAATCTTAATCCGCCAGCATTTTTTAACTGTGTGATGGTACCTTTCTCATTTACAAATAAAATACTGGCCCCTACAGAGTTGCTATGGATATAAATTTTTTTGGCAACTGAATCAGTAACAGGTACTTTCAGGTAATGAAGGAGGGAGTCAATTCCTTTCAGGTTTTTTTTGTTGGCATGGATAAACTGCTGTAATTGGAGGGTATCTTTTTCCAGGTCCCCGATCATACTGTTTACATACTGGTGTGCCTTCTCTTTTTCTGTGTAATTTTCCCTCAGGTTCTCGGCGATAAAACCACTGAAAACAGCTAGGAACAGCATAAAAAATTCGCCCAGGTGGCTTTTCCAGTTTTTAGAAAACGGCTGCGGATGACTATGGTGGGGCACTTCCATAAAATCAGTTATTTTGGATATTTAAGGTACTGAATTATGCCAGCCGAACCATCAAAGAGATTCATGCCTGTAAAACGCAGCCAAAATCGTACTTTCGCAGCCTGAAAAATTATAGTGGATATGCTGAATAAGCTCGATGCAATAAAAGCCCGGTTTCAACAGGTAGGCGTGGCCCTTACCAATCCTGAGATCATTAATAATCAAAAGGAGTTTGGCGCTTACAGCAAAGAATACCGGTCTCTGGAAAAAATCATACTGCCTTACGAAGAATTCCGTAAAGTGATATCCGATTATGATTTTGCAAAAGAAGCCCTGAATGGTTCTGATGAAGAGATGCGGGAGCTGGCTAAAATGGAACTGCCGGCCCTTGAAGAAAAGAAAACCATCCTGGAAAAAGAGCTGACCAAACTACTCATTCCTAAAGACCCGCAGGATGATAAAAATGCCATTCTCGAAATCCGTGCTGGCACCGGTGGCGATGAAGCCAGCCTGTTTGCGGGAGACCTCTTAGGTATGTACCTGCGCTACTGCTCGCGCAAAGGCTGGAAAACAGCAATCGTAAGCGAAAGTGAGGGAACGGTTGGGGGATACAAAGAAGTATTGGTAGAAGTAACCGGCGAAGATGTATATGGCACATTGAAATTTGAAAGCGGCGTACACCGTGTACAAAGGGTACCCAATACCGAAACACAGGGCAGGGTACATACATCCGCCGCTACGGTAGCAGTAATGCCCGAAGCAGAAGAAGTGGATTTTGAACTGAAAGACAGCGATGTGAAAATGGAAACTGCCCGCAGTGGCGGTGCCGGCGGACAAAACGTAAACAAAGTAGAGACAAAGGTATTCTTAACGCATATTCCCACCGGGGTTGTGGTGGTTTGTCAAACCGAACGCTCGCAGTTGGGCAACAGGGAAAAAGCCATGACCATGTTACGGACTAAACTTTACGAAGAGCAGGTACGGAAACAGGAAGAAGAAATTGCCGGCAGAAGAAAAACATTAGTGAGTACCGGTGACCGCAGTGCCAAAATAAGAACGTATAACTGGCCACAGGGCCGGGTAACCGACCACCGGATAGGTCTTACCTCTTATAACCTGGATGCAGTGATCAACGGAGATATTGAGGAATTTATTGAGGCCCTGCAAATGGCAGAAAATGCTGCGAAAATGGTGAATCAGTAGAAACGGCTGTTATATTTACTGTGTTCCCTTTTTTGTAGAAATCAGTATTTTGATAATAAAAATGCCCAGGGAAGTAAGATTAATTAACGCAAACAGTTTCTAAATAAGATTAGTTATTTTTTACTTTTTCTTCCGCTTGCTTAATTTTTAATTCCCAGTCCCAGGCGGTCTGCATCATTTCTGTAAGGCTGTATTTGATTGTCCATCCCAATTGCGTAATGGCTGCATCATTATTCGCATAAATAGCGATAACATCACCATTTCGCCGCGGGCCTTTTTCGTAATTCAGTTTTACACCGCTCACTTCTTCAAAAGCATGAATGGCTTCCAATACGGTAACGCCATTGCCTGTGCCTAAATTGAAAATCTCGCAGCCTGTTTTGTTTTTCCTCTGATCCAGTAATTGAATGCCCAAAGTATGTGCATGGGCAATATCACAAACATGAATGAAATCGCGGATACAACTGCCGTCCCTTGTATCATAATCAGTTCCATACACCATCATTTTAGGAATTTTTCCGATGGCTGTTTGTGTGATGGCAGGTACCAGGTTCTGCGGTTTGCCAACGGGCAATTCACCAATAAAACCTGATGGATGGGCCCCCACAGGATTAAAATACCTGAGTAAAATAACAGAGGTAACACCCCTTTTTGAGAAATCCTGTAAAATCTCTTCACTCATTTGTTTGGTGGCACCATAAGGCGATTCCGCTTTTTTAATGGGTGATAATTCTGTTACCGGAATCATATCCGGGTTGCCATATACAGTGCACGAAGAAGAAAATACAAAATGAGGGATCTCAAATTCCTGTACACATTTCAATAAATTAATCAGGCCGAATAAATTGTTCTCATAATATAGAAGCGGTTCCTCCACAGATTCGCCAACGGCTTTATAGGCGGCAAAATGGATCACACCATTTATATCCGGGTTCTCCTGGAACACAGCTAAGGTTTCATCGAAATTCTTGAGGTCAACTTTATAATTCTTTATTTTCTTGCCGGTAATCAGTTCAATACCATTAACGGCATATGAAGTAGACCTCGAATTATCATCAATGGAAATAACGGTAAAACCATTTTCCAAAAGGTCCACAATGGTATGTGAACCGATATAACCGCAACCACCTGTGACTAAAATCTTAGACATAGAAAATAATATGCTGCAAGATAAAAGGATATCGGTTATAAAACATGGGATCACTCACCGGGAATAGAACTTCGGAAAATGCCCAAAAAAGATCAATAAGATTTACTGGATCAGATAAACAGCTTTAAGATGTAATAAACAATAGCCGCTAAAATAGCAGAAATAGGAATGGTTAATATCCATGCCCATAAAAGGTTTACGGTTACGCCCCATCTCACGGCACTCAGGCGCTTGGTGGCACCTACGCCTATGATTGAACCGGTAATGGTATGGGTAGTGGAAACAGGTATCTTAAAATGCTCTGTAAGGAAAAGGGTGATGGCACCGGCAGTTTCTGCAGCCACACCTTCCAGCGGTGTTACTTTGGTAATGCGGGTTCCCATGGTTTTCACAATCTTCCATCCGCCACTCATGGTTCCTAAACCCATTGCGAGAAAACTAATAAAAGGTACCCAGCCATATTGTGAAATAAACTGGTTAAAATCCATATGGTTGCCCTTGGTTCCTTCATAATAAATCATGGCCGCGCCTATAATACCCATTACTTTTTGTGCATCATTACCGCCATGTCCCAAACTAAATGCAGCCGAAGAAACCAGCTGTAATTTTTTAAACCAACCTTCTGCTTTGTATGGATTCGATCGTTTACAGAGGTGCACAATAAGGATAGTAATAAAAAACGCGATCGTCATACCTATTAATGGTGCAAAGAAGATGAATAAGAAAGTGGGTACCACTTTTACATAATTGATTACATCTACCCCTGCATTACTAAAGCCACCCGCATGGGCCAGGGCCGCCCCAACAAATCCCCCCATCAGTGTGTGTGATGAACTCGAAGGAATGCCAAACCACCAGGTAACCAGGTTCCATATAATGGCCGCAATAATACCTGCCAGGATCACTTCCAGGGTAATGAACTCGGCATGTACCCATTTGGCCACTGTATTACCAATACCAAATTCTTTAAAAACATATTTTGAAATAAAAAAAGCGGCAAAGTTAAAAAATGCCGCCCATATCACTGCCTGGAAGGGAGTAAGTACTTTGGTAGAAACAATAGTAGCGATAGAATTTGCCGCATCGTGAAACCCATTGATATAATCGAAAATGAATGCTAAAACAATGATAACGATGAGTAGAGTGAACATAAGCGATTTTTTTTCGTAAGCCTCGAAAGTGAATAGTGAGCAGTAAATAGTAAGTTTTTCTCACCACTCCCTACTCACTACTCACAAAAAAAATTATGCGTATTTTATAATAATTGACTCTATCACATTGGCAGCATCCTCACATTTATCAGTAACGATTTCCATTACCTGGTATATCTCCCTTTTCTTGATCACTTCTTTAAAATCATTCTCCTGCTGAAAAAGCATTTCAATACTCATATCAAAAACATCATCTGCCTGGTTTTCTATGCTGTTTACTTTTACCATGGCTTCTGTCATCTCACGCAGGTTCTTCATATCCCGCAAACCAAAAACAGCTTTTTTAATTTCAATAGAACCCTGTAATATCAGGTCGGCCATTTTTTGAATACCGGTATCGTTGGGATTAACACTGTAAAAATTGATCTTTTTTGCAGAGGCATAAATATAGTCGCAGATATCATCCAGCGCAGATGCCAGGTAGTGTATGTCTTCACGGTCGAATGGCGTAATAAAATTCCTGCCTAATTCAGTAAAAATACGGTGGGTATTATCATCATTCTTGTGCTCAAGGTCTTCTATATGGGCCAGTATGGCTGCCCGCTTGTTATTGTCGGGCTCACTTACCATTTCTTTAAGCTTGATACCCATTTCATGCACTTTTTCAGCTACGTCTTCAAATAGCTCATAAAATACTTTGTTCTTTGGCATGAAAAAGCGACCGAAGTTGTTAATACCCATACAATGATTATTTAGGCAAAAATAGGGTTATGAAAGGGATAGTTGCTGCAGCATGAATAATTAACGATTAGATAATATTGGTTATTTCTGTTTTTACGTATTAGCGGCGGTACCTGCCTATTATTTGATAATAGTTTCATTGCCTTAGTTTTATACACGTTTAACACCGGTGGGCCACTTTTACATACATTTTATGGCAATTAAGCAGTTTCTCATGTTGGTACCCGGATCTCTATCGGAGTTTTTATGATACACCTACTCTTTTCGCGAATCCAGCGTAAAACCGATCGTGGTTCCCAGATCCACTTTACTTCTTACATGCATGGTTTGACCATGGGCTTCTATTATATGCTTGCAAATAGCGAGCCCGAGCCCCGTTCCACCCACATCGCGGCTACGGCCCCGGTCGGTGCGGTAAAACCGTTCAAAAATACGGGGCAGGTGTTCCTCAGAAATGCCAATCCCGTCATCGCTGAATTCTATCAGTACATGCTTTCCATCTGTTTTATAGATGCTGGCCACAATACTGCCATCTTTTTTGCCGTATTTGGTGGCATTTTCCAGCAGGTTATTAATTACCTGGCGTATCTTCTCCTTATCGGCAAAAACAGTAATGGGCGATTCGCAACCTTTTTTAATATTGCACCGGATGTTTTTCGTCCCCATTTTAATAGAAAGAGTTTCATATATTTCCCTGATCATATCCTGTATCACAAAATTCTCTTTATACAATGGCTGCTGGCCACTTTCCAGCCGGGCTATCTCATCAAGGTCTTCTACCAGGTTCACCATCCTGTCAACATTTCTTGCCGCATTTTCTAAAAAACGGATGTTCACTTCGGGGTTGTTAATAGCCCCGTTTAATAAGGTATCCACGTAACCCTGAATAGCAAAAATGGGGGTCTTGAATTCATGGGCAAGGTTTTGTAAAAATTCTTTCCTATAAGCTTCATTGGTCTTGAGTAATTCGATCTCAGCACTGCGTTGTTCGGCCCATTGTTCCACATCCTGCCTCACTTCATCAATCCCTTTTTGGGGAAGTATGTATTTATAATAAGTTTCTTCACGTTTGCTGGCCTTGGTCTGGTAAATAAATTTATAAATGAGTTTGATCTTCCGGTAAATGAATGATTCCAGTACAAACCGTATCAACAGGTAGCTGCCAATAAAAGTGACCACAAAAGAAACTGATGCAATGATCCAATCCGGCCTCAATACCCAAATACCTATCCCGATAGGCACAGATAATGCCAATGCGGTAAAAGCAGATAATTGTTGGGGGGAAAGGTTTTTAGTTTTAAACATTCTTTAAAAGAAAATAGGCACAATGTACAAGGATCATGGATCTCAAGGCACAAGATATTGATCCTTGTGCCTTTATCTCACATTTCAAACTTGTATCCCACGCCCTTAACAGTAGTTATACAATCTACCCCCAGTTTTTGCCTTACTTTCCGGATATGTACATCAATGGTACGGTCGCCTACAATTACATCGTTACCCCAAACCTGAGAGAGGATCTCATTGCGCAGGAAAACACGGCCCGGGCGGGAAGCCAGTAAATATAATAATTCAAACTCTTTTTTGGCGAGGATCAGTTCCTTCCCGTCAATGGTAACCAGAAATTTAACAGGGTCAATATTAATGTTTCCCAACTGGATATCTTTTCCGGTGTCTTTATTATTCATCCTCCTGAACAGCGCATTTACACGGCTTACGAGCACTTTGGGACTGATGGGTTTGTTTACATAATCATCAGCACCGGTTTCAAGTCCCTTGATCTGGGAGGCTTCGTCACTCATGGCGGTTAAAAAAATGATGAGGGTATCCTGGAAGATAGGTTGGGAGCGGAGTATCTGGCATACTTCCACCCCTGTTTTCCGGGGCATCATTATGTCTAAGATAATCAGGTCGGGATGAAGTTGTTTGGCTCTTTCAATGGCTTCATTGCCATCTTTAGCGGTATATATCTCATAGCCTTCTTTGCCAAGGTTATAACTTACTATTTCTAAAATATCCGGTTCATCGTCTGCTATCAGTATCTTTTTCGCTTTGCCTTCCATAAGTTAACCTAATGTTTACACAAAATTAATTTTAAAGAACCGCAATTTGGCGTTTTGCCTTTATTATGTTATTGTTAACTGCAAAAAGTGGGGAATATTGCGCTTGCAGGTAAATGGCAGTATTTTTGCATATACATATGGGAATGAAGAAAATTTACACAGTTGTATTGGGTTTAGTAATAGGGATGACCGCTTTTTCGCAACAGGAACTGGCAATGCCCCCCATCCCGCCTATACGGGTGTTGCATCATGAAAACATCGTGAATTCACTGAATGCGATCGCCAAACTGAACCGGAAGACGGATAAAGTTTTACCATATACCCAAAATGATGCCCTGAATATTGAAATTGACCGGTCTGTAAGGATAAGGGTAAATAACCTGCGTGCGGGCATCGAATTGAATAAAAAATTAGATGAAAATGCAAAATTCAAATGGCTGCGTGGTGTAAATGAAATGCTTACAGGTTTTATTTCCGCTTACCAGGCAAAATTAATGAAAGCCGGGTTGTTGCCGGCCCTTGTAAAAGCTTTTGATGATGCCATGCAACTGGAACTTGCGGGGAATTCGATTACACAGGTAATTGCCGATAATGAAATAGAAACAGGCAATATCCTGCTGGAAAATTTTGCATTGAAAGATAATAAGGGTATACCGGAAGCAAGGGATATTTTAGTGTTGAAAGCCTGCCAGCGTAATCCACAAAGTATTTTAAAAATACTGACCAAATATCCCAATAACCGTTACGCAGACAGCCTGATTGTACTCGCCGCTTTCCGTAACCAGGAAGAGTTGTATACATACGCCTCGGTACCCAATGCTTTGGGAAGGAAAATCCAATCAGTTGATAACCCGCTGGTAAAAATTATTGGCAAGCTGGCACTTATAAGAACCGGCAGGATGTATTTCCCTTTTCTGGATAACCTCTATCATAAAAAAATAACCATTGATTCCATCACCCCTTATGTGATAAATGAGGGATCGAAAGGATATTATTCTTTATTGGTAAAGACAAGGATCGACTATGCCGAACGGATGTTGCATGGCGATACGCCAATGGCAGCGCAGGTATTAACCAATAGATTAAAATCAAAAGCAGTTGAATTATATATTAATGAGATCAACGCTTTACATGATGAACCGAATGAAAATATCCGGTTTAAAAAACTGGAAGAACTGAACCCGCAGGAATTATATTATCTCGCGGTATTAGGGGAAGAAGAGATATATACCTCCAGTTTTGTAAGCGGTGTTTACCCGCGCATCTTCCAGAAAATGGACGTACCGCGTTCGGATAGTTTATTGATGACACTGCATAATGATTATTATAAAAAGTTCATCAAAATGTGTGCGGCGTATAATACATTGGATAATTTCTTAAGCCGTATGGACAGATCCACTGCACAAGACCTTATTCGCAGTTTTGTAAGCGGACTGGAAAATACCAAAACATTGGAAGATGCTGTTGATGTGGCCGATTCTTATGCCAGCATCTATAATAAAGACATACAAAAACTGATACTGGAACAGGTACAGCAAAAATTAAAAGAAAGCGACAGTCAGCACAATCAAAGGGGACAGGTTATCTATAATTTATTGAATACCATTTTCCTTTCGATGGACTCAACTAAAAAAATTGATGTTGCTGCAAAACTGGGTATTAATCCAATTTATTACATGCCCAATAAACTGCTGAAGGATACCACTGGCAGAATCATTATGCAACAGTTTTTTTATGGTGATAAAGATGGTACAACCGTCTTCAATGCATTTTTAAACAGGTTCCGGAACGCCAACTGGAAGATCGTCAAGAAAGCCAATTGGGTGGAAGTAACTTCTGTAAAAGGCACGCCCGTTAGCATTTACGCCAATCTCCCACTGGATGAAAAAAAGGAACTGGATGAGCAATCGCAAGACAGCCTGATCAGCTACCTGGCTGATAATAATCTTGAGCCCAGTATTGTTATTCATCGCGGGCATAGCTACTATCTGAAAACAACCATCGGCAAACTTGCACCTTCGGCCAAAGTAATTCTGTTGGGCAGTTGTGGTGGTTACCAGATGCTTAATCAAGTACTGGATATTTGTCCGGGTGCCCATATTATTTCTTCCAAACAGGTAGGAACGGGTATTATTAACCAGGGCCTGATCAACGTAATTAGTGAAACCCTCAGGCAGGGTAAAGACCTTAACTGGCCACAACTTTGGGGTAGCCTCGAAGTAAGGTTCAGCGGCAGTGCCAAAGAAAAATTCGATGATTATGTGCCGCCCTATAAAAATCTAGGTGCCATTTTTATCATGGCGTATAACAAAGCAGTTGAGAATAAATAACCGTAAACTACTGTAAAAAAGGATTGTGGAGCTTCTCATGACCTATCGTGGTAGATGACCCATGACCTGGGAAAACCGCCACGTCGTCGGGCAGTACAAACAATTGCTCACGAATGCTTTTCAATAATGTTTCAGGGTTGCCGCCTGGCAGGTCGCTCCGGCCAATGCTTTCCCTGAAAAGCACATCACCTCCAATAAGCAGTTGTTGTTTTTGGCAATAAAAGCAGATACTGGCCGGCGAATGGCCGGGTGCAAGTATCACACGCAACGTATCCTCACCCAATAAAACCGTATCTCCCTCATTCAGAAAATGAAGTGGCCCGCTGTAATTAATAAAAGGCAGCCCCCATTTTTCACCTGATAATGGGGCCAGTTTCAGCATCTGCTCTTCTCCGGGATGGATGTATAATTCCAACCCCCAGGTATCATGTACCCATTTATTGCCAAACACATGATCCAGGTGGCAATGGGTATTCAGCAACCTTACCGGCTCAAGTTGCGTATCTGTAATAAAGTTTTTTAACGTTTCCTGTTCCGCGGTAAAGTAACATCCGGGATCAATTATAATAGCTTTGTTGTGTTCGTTGTACAGGATACAGGTATTTTCCTGCACAGGACTAAATGTAAAAACCTTGATCTTGAGCATAATGTATTTTTACCCGCTTTTAATGGTAAATGACTAATTTTAAAACACTAAAGTTCGGATATGCAAGTGAATCGAATCACCCAATG
>JAYTOS010000542.1:0-7228 GCA_043747705.1 Bacteroidota bacterium | reverse complement strand
TCACTGTTCCTGAAACGCTAACATTTACAGAAGTTGCCGTGGCAGAACTGAGTACAACATTACCTGAGATATTTCCTGCGGAAGCTGAAGCAGCAGATCTTATATAAACAGTTGAACTGTTTACCACGCCGGCACTTTGTGTAAAGGTTAGTGAATTGCTATAACCACTTCCCACTGTTGTTGAGATTTCAAAACCCGTTGGGGAAGTAGCAGTAATATTTCCGGTTAAATAATTTCCTGATACAGTAAACTGTTGCACATTGGGGCTTGCAGAAGCTGTACCCACACAACCTGTAATATTTCCGCTTACAGTACTTGCTGAGACTACCGGTATATTATTGCTTACCGTTAGAGTAGAAGTGGTACTTGATGCGTTATAATTCGTGGTTGCTGCCTGATTGGCTGTGATCGTTGAAGTTCCCACACCAACTAATGTAACAGTAGTTCCACTTACAGTAGCTACCGAGGTATTACTGCTTGTATAAGTAATCACACCCGGACTCGTACTGCTGGGAGCAGTTATTGTATATGAGCCTGTATTTAATAATTTGCTCTGATTTGCAAAAGCACCCAATACTGGTGCAATCTTGTTTACAGTTAGCGTAAATGTGGTTGTACCCGTTGTATAAAATCCATTGGCAGCCTGTGTGGCTGTAATCACAGCAGTACCTGCACCTATAATCGTAATGGTATTTCCACTTATTGTTGCTACAGAATTATTTCCACTCGCATAACTAAAGGCACCTGCACTGTTGCTGGTTGGATCAGTAATGGTGAAAGCTGCATCGCCATAATTTTTAGTTACTGCAGGCAGAATGCCGATAGTTGGCGGCCCTGAAACAGCAATTGCAAAACTCTGGTCGGTGGTGGTTGTACCATTGCTTACCCTTATCGTAACGGCATTATTACCGATATCACTTAAGGCTGGTGTACCTGTTAAAGAAGCACCTGTTTGTAATTTGAATATATTGCTCGTTCCATAATCACCAAAAACCAACGCTCCCGTTGGTGTGATGCTCATACCCAATACATAGGATACCGGCGTATAGATAGAAATATACGAAGACATGTTCGGAACATATTTCCTTGCCAATTGATTACCGCCCACATAAACATTATCATATGCATCAATGATCACATCATAACAATTTGGTATACTCTGCGCCAGCGTAAGAGTACTGGTAGTAAGATTATAAGTGTATACGCCATTATTAATGGAAGCGATATATAAAACGCCGGTTGAATTGAAACAAACACCCCAGGGTGTACTCACTGAAACCACATCACTGGCAATTAGTGAACTGGTATTGATTTTTCTAATCTTGCTCTCACCGTAAGCAGCTACATAAAAGAACCCTCCCGAATAGGTCATTGCCAGATAATCACTACCCAGGGTGCTGGTATAAACAATTGATTCGGAAGTAGGACTTGATAAATTTACTCTCGTGATACAGCTTTTACCCACTGTATTATTTGTATAATAGGATATATATAGGTACCCATTGTACACATATAATGCGTAGGCTAATCCCGCCTGCCGGGTAAACCATGCAGTTGTTGTTCCGTCTGGTGCAATACGGGAGATTGTTGTAGTGCTGCTGCTTACATAAATATTTCCTGCTGGATCACCCGCAACGCCCGATGGTTGACTACCTACTGATCCACCAAACTGGCTGGCCGTACTTTGTCCATTGCTATTTATTGTTAGCCACGACGGTTTGGTAATAGCCGAAAAAGTAAGGGCATTGTTGGAAGGGTCCGACGCCGATATTGCATAAGTATACGGACTGGCCACTGTTGCAGTGGTAACCGGCGTAGATAAAAAAGTTGGTTGCGCCTGGGCAATAACCACAGATGCAATCACCAATAGAATACCGATAAAAAATGAATAGTAGGAGCGTAAAGTTGATCTCATAAAGCTATCTTTTGGTAGTGTTGGACTAATAGAAAATATCCGTTTATTATGTAGTTATCAAACAATTTGTTGATGCATAAAAGGAACTAAAACTGAGAACCATTCTAACTCACAGCCGTAATTGCCCGAAGCTGTTATGGTTACATTTTTTATACAAACAGAACGATTGTCATACTGTAGATTAAGTATAAAGTGAGAGTTGTTTAATCCTGAAATAAAAAATGAGGAAGGGATTCTGGCCTGTAATGAATTGGAACATAAAAAGAAACAAATGCTCAATACAATAGCCAAGCATGGTAAAGATGCTTTCATAAGTCAGTTTTGGTTAGTGGCTGGCTTGTAGATCTTACACCAAATAATTGTAGTATAAATTCTACCAGAAATTGAAAATAAGGATTGATTGATGATAAAAAAAACAAATCGATGAAAGCCTATAATTAGTAGATGAGCTTGTTTAAAAAAGTAGATGTAGCCTTTTGAATAGTAGAGTTTATCCGAACTTTGTCTCGTCTTAAAATATCAATTTCATTTAGTAAAATATCTAAAGTATAAGCCGATTTGCTAAATCTTTCAAGCAAAAAGTTATTGATATCCTCCCAAAGTTTGGTTTTCATTTGATCAAAAGCAAATACAGATGGGAATATCATTATGGTTTCACGTTCTACCAAATCATTTATGACCTTTCCCCACTCGTCATATTTATCCAGTAAATCATTTGTGAAATACCAAGTTTGTGTGTATAAATAACCCTCTTCATTAGTGCCGTCAAATAGAATGTTAATGGGGAGCCCGCAGTGTGTAATATAATTTCGTAATTTATAAAAAAATCTATACTCGAAATAATTGTCGAAATACGCTGAAAATTTAGTTTGAATAAAAGTACGCGTTGATGTTGTTTAGATCAATCACGTTCCATTCGAGAAGTTAGCGAAAAGATTATTTATTTAATTGTTTAACCAATGCACAAGTAATATTATTATTATCCAATTTACCAGATGGAGCACATGTGGGAACAGTTGATAAATTTCAAGGACAAGAAGCACCTATTGTCATTTTTTCAATGAGTACATCATCACCAGAAGATGCACCTCGCGGGATGGAGTTTTTATATAGTCTCAATAGGCTGAATGTTGCTATTTCTAGGGCTAGAGGGATTAGTATATTAGTAGCAAGCCCTAAGTTATTTGAACCAGATTGCAAAAATCCCAATCAGATGAAACTAGCAAACGCCTTCTGTCGATATTTGGAAATGTTATCTAAGGCTAGTGTTCAATGACACAAAATCAATCATAAATCGATGTACGTATTGTAGAAAGTATTTTTCATTTTTCAATTTCAAGTTTTCGTGTAACGATAAATGCCACTACGCGTATTTCCACATCATGCCCCATAGACATGCTCTGGTTCTCCAAACAAAAACTTACATCCGTCGGCGTATTACGAAGCAATGCATGGTCAGATGAAACATTGTCTGCGTTCTTAAATGCATAAGGCCTATATGATCGGCCTGCGGTGAATATCTGGGCGTTGAGGCCGTCTGCAAAATGATAACTGACAGTTGAAGTCATATTCTTAAACATCGGTATTTCTTTAATGAGGCCAAAACCCAGCTGCACAAGCGGATTGTTTGAGACTTTTTTCCTGCTGAACTTAATGTATTGGCAAAATCCTGCAGCTGTTGGGTAGCAGTCTGGTCAACGCCTATCCAGTATGTCCAGTAAGTTGTATTCGGCGGCAGGGGTACGCTCACTACTGTTCTTGGCGTTCGCCCATTCGTAGTGGAATACACGCGTGTATGGGTCGTCTGCAATTCCACAAAACTTGTATCCATTACCCAGTTGACAGTGGTTTTAAAATTCGGATCACTCGACGAAGCAGGCTGTCTTTCCAACACAATCTGAGCCTCACGACCCAGTAACGCATTAGAAGACAGCGTCACGACGTAAATACCTTTTTGTGGAATTCTGAGGCGCTCATCATCAAGTGCGGGAAACGCATCTTTTTTATAAATCTCTACTCCAGTTTCCTGCCGAGTAATAGATATATTAGCCGTCCCTTTGTTATTTGTCAGGTGGCAATTGATGATCAATTCATCTCCTGCGTCAAGACCAATTGTGTTTTTTTCCAGCGTTTGATTCACGATACCAACAAGGGTAAGTTTCTTATCAAGTATTTTAATCCTTGCTGCTGCCGGTCCTGATTCCTCGCACCCGATCTTGACAATTCCCGATGGTATCCCAGGCAGTTTGATAGTTGTATTGTATTTTTTCGTTGCTGTCTTGAGTTGAATATAATGTTCTCCTGCAGATAGCTTCTCTCGGTGGACATCATCTGCATCAATTGTACCTTTTTCAATACCATCAATAAGGAGCGTACCTGTTTTACAGGGTACAAACAAAATAGTTGTATCGGACTGCGCAGAAACACTCATTGCTAATAAAACCGCAGTGAACAGTAGCGAAAGTTTTTTCATTTTCTGGTTTTATATGGTTCAGTTAGTAGTTTTATTCAGGCGCATTTGCTACAAATCGAAATCGAGTTACCGCTTTCATCCCTTGAAAGTCAAAATAATGTTGCTTAAGCAGCGTTACCTGGTATCGAATAGGTAGATAATTACCCCATTTCGAAAAATCTATCAAAGCGGGTTTCTCTGCAAGTGCAGTAATGAGATGCTCATCCACATTATCTAATAAATCAGAGACATCTAATAATACCTTCTGGAAAGTGGCAACATCTGTTTTCATTTCAATTGAACTACTCTCATTGTATAAATCACATTTGATACCTGCTTTACTTAGCATGAATGCGAGTGTTTGGTTAACACGCGAACCGGTAAATGTGTGGATAGTTACATAATTCCCTTCCTGCTGTATGGGGCGCTCGATCTTCAGATCATATAAGGGAAACACAGCATATTCCTGTCGCATTTGACGTAATTCCTCGGCACCTGCGCTGTCAAGTATTTCATAGGTTTGGTCGCTGTAAAGAATCTCCAGCATTTTTTCACGGATCCGCATATGTACAGCACCAGCCTGTCCGCCAAAACTTGGGCGATTCCCATCTGGAGCTTTAATCACTTCAATTCTTTTTGCCTCCAGATCCACATGTTTGATCTTCCATATTTTTGCTGCCAGCAAAATGTTTTCATCTTCTCTGATCTGTAGGGAATATGGTATCTCCCCAATCACATTACCGGAATTAACAACTTTGAAATTTTCGGTGGCAAGAAACACGCTGTAAAATTCCCTGCTATTGACTATTTTTTCTCCCGATACACCAATGATCAATTCTCCATTCAGATTCTCCAGCAGATCAATTGCAATCAACTGGTCGATGATGACCTCTATATCGTGTTGCTTGATTTTTACGAACGCTGCATTGTCCGCCAGTTGACGGATCAACTCTTTTTTGATAATTCCATTTTTTCCTTTCACAATCGACAATGCTTGGTGCAGCATAATATCATAAGGTTGATCAATTACTTCAGGTGGCTCGATAAACCCCTCTTCATATAACAGCCAACAGGCAAGAGATTGCAGCAGATTCCACCTGTCGGTAGCATAAAGCAGTAAAGAACTTTCTGTTCCCTCCCTCCGGCCGCTTCTTCCGACACGTTGGATCAGTGAAGCAACGCTGGTAGTGGCATCAACCTGTACGACTATATCAACCGACCCTATATCGATTCCTAACTCAAGTGTTGAAGTACAACAAATACAAAAGGGCTGACGAACACTACTCTTGGCAAATTCCTCAACATATTCCCGGACAACTTTGTCTACCGAAGAATGATGCGAAAAGTAATTTTGATGCCCACCCATCCTGCCTGCAATCTTCGCCAGTTTAACGGCTACTTCTTCTGCGCGCCCGCGGCTGTTTGGAAAGATCAGTGCCTTGCTGGTCGCTGTGGCTTGATAAAGATCCGTAAGGAGTTCAAGCGGCAAATCCTGTGTCTTTCCAGGAAAATAGCGGAATGCCGCAATAATTTCCTTTTTTGTTTTATCCAGCAGTACAGTGGTATTCGCATTATCTCCCGTAAAATCTTTCGCCAATTCGTAATCACCGATGGTTGCTGAAAGACCAATAATAGAAAAGTTTGTCTTGTGTATAAATCGCAACCGGCTTAACAGTGATTGTAATTGTCTCCCGCGATCACTACCGATAAAAGAATGGATCTCGTCGATGATAACGTATTTCAAATTTGAAAAAAGTGCATGCACCTGGTAAGGCTTATTAACAAACATAGCCTCCAGAGATTCAGGTGTAATTAACACGATACCAGAAGGATATTTTAGTAATCGATCTTTTGCGGATCGTTTAGCTTCTCCGTGCCATTTTGTGACAGGAATTTCAAGGTAAGTACACAATTCTTCGACACGCATAAACTGATCATTGATCAGTGCAATCAGAGGAGAAATATACAATACCTGAACCCCTTCGTCTGATAGGTTGATCTTTGAAAGAACGGGTAAAAATGCAGCCTCTGTCTTGCCCGAAGCTGTTCGTGAAGCAAGTATAAAATTTCTATCCGACTCCATAATACGAGTAATAGCGGCATGCTGGATAGGACGCAGTTCCTCCCAACGTTTATCGCGAACGTATTTGCGGATGGGCTGGGAAAGTAAATCAAAAGACATATTTATAGTTCCTCTATACTGTCAAACGCAATATCTCTTGGCCTTTCATCGGTTACCTCAATTTCACCGAATAGTTTTGCCTTATCTACCTGAGGATTCTGGCGCAGGATATTGAGAATATTAAGAAAATCACGGATCACCTCCCTGGGTGTCAGGAATTCGGAAGCACCGGGTTTGTTGAACATTTCTTCCATGAACAGCTGGATATCTGTATCCGTTATCGCTATTTGGGTTTTGTAATTATAATCAAAAATGAGTTTAAGTTTTTTAAGCAGTACAAACACCTCATTATGATCCAGCGGCATAAGCCGGATAACCGGCTGGGCAAAATCCCGCATATCAGCTGTTTCAAATTTATTGGTTTCAAGTCTCGATTTCAGCGCCTGGTAGCTAAACAATCCACGTCGTTCATTTTCCAAGAATTCCCTGGTCCCGGCAAAATTGATAAAGAAGTGAGAGACCTTTCCCTGAAAACAGTCGTTGTATATCGTTAGTATTTTTTCATAATTTTTTTCACGCATCACTGACGTTGAAATTTTGTACAGATTGATAGCCTCGTCAAGATTGATCATAAAGCCACTGACTCGTCCTGAAAATACCTTACACGTTTTAAATAATGGTCCTGCTTTTTCTTTACACAAGTTACGTTTCGGTTAATTCCAATGGCCTGTACTTCGGA
>JAYTOS010000541.1:0-5596 GCA_043747705.1 Bacteroidota bacterium | reverse complement strand
CCTGTCTGGCAAAGCGTTTGCGATTATTCCGTTAGGAAAATGAATGATGAGAATCCGTGCAAAATAAACTTCATAACAAATAATACTACTAACGAATGTTAGTATGTTGTATAAGCATATTGATATACCATTAGCCAATGATAGGTTATCTGAACAGATAGCGGATATCCGGATTCCATATTAGTCGATTCAGGAACTGACAGAAGAGGCGAGTTCTTTCAAAAATACCTCAGCCATCATACACCTCGCACTGCCTCCACCATTTGTTTCAATCGTTGTAATGTCAGAATGAATAATAGCATTAAAATATCCTAAATCATTTACCTGCTGTTGCGTTAGACTTTGGTATGCCTGTGACGACATAACAAGAAATTTTTTGCCTTCAGTATTGTGTACCTGTAACATATTTCCTGCAAAGTGATTCATCTGGTCAAAACTTATCTCAATGATTTTTTTACCGGTTTGTTTGATAGTGTCAGCAACGGTTTTTTTCTCAGTGGGATCTTTTATAGCATCAAGGCAAATTACCACAAATGCATCGGCTACACACATCATTACATTTGTATGGTAGATGGGTTGGTTACCCGAATCCACTGCGGTAAAACGTATGGCCCGGTAACCTGCCTGCTCGCAAAATTCCTGTAATATATTTGTATCGGTCCTGGGAGATAAACAGGCATACGCAATTTTATTATCCCTGTCAAGAACCATACTGCCTGTTCCTTCGAGGAAAATATGCCGGGCTTCGTGCCCGGTCAGATCAATGGTATGATCAACCCTGAATTTTTTACAAATGGTTGCCAATACATGCTGCTTTCGCTCCAGCCTCCGGTTTTCTGCAAACATGGGGTAAAGAACAATGGTAGTGTTATCGTGAAAAGATATCCAGTTATTGGGGAAGATTGAATCGGGCGTATGTGGCTCAGGGGTATCCTCAATTACAGTTACATCAATTCCATTTTTTCTTAGCAGGTCGATGAATGCGTTAAACTCTGTTATGGCTTTTTGTTGAACAGCTTTATCTGTTGACTTCACCTGGAAACTATTGTTAACTGAAGTTTCTGCATTAAAATCAAACTTTACCGGCCTGATCATTAATAACTGTGAAGTATGTTGCATTTTTTAAGTTTATGTGTGTTTGCAATTAGCTTTTTGCTCTTTATTTACCGATTGGCTCACGCCAGAGCGGCATGCTCATGCAATGAAAACCACCCCTTGCCCTTGATAATTCGGCGGAGGGCATGAGTATGAGCGTATCTTTTATGGAATCAATATTTGTTGTTCCATCCTCTAATTGCTGCAGCAATTCTTTTACATGAATGATGGCAAAGCCGGCGTTTTTAAAGGCTTCAGTGGTTTTATCATTCCTGTCATAACCCAAAACAACGCCTTCTTTTAATGCCAGCAGATTACACGAATCTGTCCATTGTTCGCGTGCATCGTATGGAAACTCATTGTTTCCCGAGAACAGGAACCGCACGTCGCTTTTGCAATGCAGGTCGTTCTTACTGATATCTACCAGCAGGTCTTCCAGGCTTTCGAACGAAACAGGATTGTCGGGATTGTTTTTATGGAATTGTAATATTTTAATTTTTTCTTCTTTCCTGATTTCGAGTATACGCTCAATTGCGTTCTCGTCCTCGTGCTTAACCGCTTTTCGGGAGAAACTACCCAACATTACCCATACATCCCGTTTTACCTGGGTAAATATGGTATCGATATGCATGTAATCCCTTTTTTTCGGAATTTTTACAATAGTCACTTTCTCCATCAAACCTTTTTCAAACATGGCATTCGTAATACTTACGGCCGCTTCAGAAGATGTTCTTTCACTTACGCCTACCAATAAATGATTTTCACTTACTACCATGATGTCGCCACCTTCGAGGGTTACCTTTCTGTCATCATCTTCTTTGGGCATTAAAAAACTATGGTTCGAATCGGCCAGTTCGATAATATTCTGTTGGTAACTGGCAAACAAAGGGTGATGGAAGAAAATATATTTTGCCAGCAAAGCCTCGCGGGTACGGGCTTTTTTGGCCGGTTTATTCAATAGTACATGGTCCTTGATTGTGATGCCGATATCCCGTGTAAAAATAAAATTAGGTATTGGCGCAAACAGTAGGTCTTTGTTATTGGCTGTACCGGAAACAAATGTTTTCGCCAGCTCAACAGGTGTGTACGCCTGCAATTCTTTTTGGGTTTGATATGTACAGCCTTCTATGGCACAAACAGAAGCGACTAGTTTAGAAAGTATTTCAGGTTTTTCCAATACTTCTGCCAGCAGCCATTGCAGCTCAACTACTTTGTCTGAACGGAAAAAATCTTTGTGTTCCGGTTTATAAAAACTACGGTCGGCCTCAACTGCATCAATCGCTGACAGCTTACCTTTTATTTTTGAAGGGTCTAAAAAATACAGGAGTATTTTAGTGTAATAATCATATTCATGTCTGCGGATAGTAGCCAGGTGTACAATATCCTCAAATAACCAGTCCTGCGCCTTGGATGGAACTACTTTGCCAAGCCCGCTATCGGGACTATGCACCAATAATCGTTTTAAAGTACCTATTTCGGAGGTTACAGATAATTTATTATCCATACAATATCAATTGAATTAAGTTTAGCGATAAAAGAAATCAACAAAAAACGTGTTATGCCTCACTCAATAATCAGGCATTGAGTTCAAACCACGGTACATCCATGCAAAATGGGCAGTTAGAAATGATATTGTGGAACAATGATTCATGTAAGTAGGTGCAAATTACAACTTTCTTTCCAAAGGGTTTTTTCCACGGTTGGTTCCGGCAGAATCTAATATTTTAAACCGCACAAACATATCCTCGCTGTACCAATCTTCTTTGCGGGTTTTACGAATCACTTCTGCATGTTCCTGCATTTGGTAAGCAAACTGTTTCATGTGCATTTTGCTTTCCCATATGCTGAAAGTTGCCTGTTTAATAAAAGGTACCTCTCCAATACCCAGTGAAGTGATGAAACCATCTGCCGATCCCATCTGATTGGCTACACTGTCTACATTTTTCCAAAAACTGTTGAGTTTACTAATCCGTATGGTAGCCCTTGTTAAAATACCAATCAAGCCATCATAACCCGTTTGTTTGGGCAGGTTGCCAAAACAGTGTTCCCCATCCCAGGTACCGTGGCCTTCAATGGGTTCTAATACGAGTGTCCATATTTCACAATGGAAAAATTTCCACCATGCATTGAGGAAATTTGATGTAAGGGCCGAAGATTTGCGTGTTTTTTCATAACCATCAACCTCCAACCCCCAAACTGTTATTACTGCCCATTGACGCCAATCGGGCCTCATATCAAATGTGCCGTTTCTGCCAGAACCCATTAACTTCCAAAAAATGATTTTCTTATTCAGCCACAAGGGTAGCCTGAATATGGCCATCGACAAAAAACCAGCCCAGCCCAACCATTTGGGATAGCGTACTACCGTGAGTGTGCAGATCATAACCGAAAATAATGTGTTTGCCTTGTATTCAACAGGATAGTAATAAAGAGGTTGGTGGACAATCAGAATCTGTCTAATTTGCTTCAATGAATATACTGGTGATCAACATACATCAATTGATAAATGTTCGCTCAGAAACAAAACTATTACGTGGCAAGGATTTATCAGAATTACCGGTTATTCAAAATGCTTATGTACTAATAGAAAATGGATGGATCAAAACGTTCGGCGAAATGTCGTCGGTTGGTAGTAACCTGTCTGAAGTGCAGGTATTTGATGCCAAAGGTGCCAGTGTATTGCCAACCTGGTGCGATAGCCATACCCACCTGGTATTTGCAGCGAGCAGGGAGGAAGAGTTTGTAGATAAATTAAAAGGGATGAGTTATGCAGATATTGCCTCGAAAGGGGGTGGTATTTTAAATTCAGCCAGCAAACTAAACAATTCTTCTGAAGATGTTTTATTTGAATTGGCCTGGCAACGACTGAATGAATTGATGCGACTCGGTACCGGTGCCATAGAGATAAAAAGCGGTTACGGCTTATCTGTAGAGGGGGAATTAAAAATGTTGCGGGTAATCAAACGGTTGAAAGAAAAGTCGCCAATACCTGTAAAAGCCAGTTTTTTAGGTGCGCATACTTATCCGATAGAATTTAAGGGTAATCACCAGGGGTATATTGACCTGATCATTCAAGAGATGCTTCCAAAGATTGCTGAAGAACAACTGGCCGATTATATTGATGTATTTTGTGAAGACGGATTTTTCAATCCCGCCGAAACGGAAACACTTTGCAGGGCAGGCATGGCTATCGGTCTAAAACCAAAGATCCACGCCAATCAATTGAACTTATCCGGCGGAACACAGATAGGGGTGAAGCTGGGTGCTGTTTCAGTTGATCATTTAGAAATGATGGATGAAGATGCCATCGGGACGTTAGCTGCTTCCAACACTATCGGTACTTTATTACCCACCGCCGCTTTTTTTCTTCGGATGCCTTTTCAGCCGGCACGCGCCCTGGTGGATGCCAATTGCGCCATTGCCCTTGCTTCGGATTATAACCCGGGGTCAAGTCCCAGCGGCAATATGAACCTTGTAGTAGCCATGAGCTGCATTCAAATGAAACTTTTACCTGCGGAAGCGATTAATGCGGCAACCCTGAACGGTGCATTTGCTATGGAACTGGAACATGAACTTGGGAGTATTAGTATTGGCAAAAAAGCCAATCTCATCTTTACAAAACCCATACCTTCCGTTGCTTACCTGCCCTATGCATTTGGCTCTAACCTTATTGATAAAGTGATGATAAATGGTGTTTTTATTTGACCTATATTTATTACAGGGTTTAACGATTGCTTTCGATTGTAATAAACGACAATACTTTATCTCAGTTAAATAAAGCCATTATGAGTCATTTTAAATTCTACAATAAACAGGATGTATTGTCACTCACCCGTATCCGGCGATTCGAAACCAAACTGGGAGAACGTATGCAGGTATTGGCCGATACTAACGCACTTGAAGCTTCCCTGCAACAATCATCTGCTTCTTTTGTATTGGTGGGTATTCCCGAAGATATTGGTGTAAAAGCCAATTTGGGGATAGGGGGCACTGATTCTGCATGGCTGTCTTTTCTGCAATCTTTTCTTAATATTCAAAGCAATGACTTTCTGGAAGGAAGTAATATTCTTGTTTTAGGGCATTTTGATTTTTCCGGCATTGAAAAATTGATCGAACAAAACGCCCATGATTTTGATGAGAAACTGGCGGCCTATCGCCATGCTGTAAATACGATTGATGATGAAGTGGAGCAACTTATCCATATTATCACCCAAAATAAAAAAATACCCATTGTGATCGGGGGCGGACATAATAATTCCTATCCCTGCATTAAAGGTGCTGCAAAAGGATTTTATAAAGCGGGGGTTATCCAGTTAGCACAGATCAATGCAATTAATTTAGATGCCCATGCTGATTTCAGGCCCATGGAAGGCCGCCATAGCGGTAACGGCTTCAGCTATGCAGAAGCAGATGGTTACTTGGAAAAATATTGCGTGGTAGGACTCCATGAAAATTATTTACCCCAAAATGTTTGGATGGATATGGTTAACAACCCCTTTGT
>JAYTOS010000540.1:0-1883 GCA_043747705.1 Bacteroidota bacterium | reverse complement strand
AAAGGTGCGTTGATGATCGATGATAAGCAGATGGTCGGCCTGATGAATGAAGTAAAGCAAAGAGGTGGAATGGTAACTGTCCATGCAACGAATGGAGATATGATTGATTTTTTAATTGCAAGGAATAGGGCCGAAGGAAATTTGGCACCCATCTATCATTATTTATCTCAACCTGAAATTACAGAAGCAGAAGCATCAGAACGCTTTGCATCTATTGCTGGCTATACCGGATGCCCGGGGTACATTGTACACATGACCTGCGAGGGAGCTTTGAATGCAGTGCGTAATAATAACAGTCATAATCAAAAAGTATTTGCAGAAACCTGTATTCAGTATTTGTTATTGGATGCTTCTTTATACGAACAGAATTTTGAAGGAGCCAAATGGGTGATGAGTCCCCCGTTAAGAGAAAAGAAAGACCAGGAAGCATTATGGGCCGGCATCAACCAGGGATTGGTGCAGGTGGTAGCAACAGATCATTGTCCGTTTACCTGGGAGAAAAAATTATTGGGTAAAGATGATTTTTCAAAAATACCAAACGGCCATCCGGCTATTGAACACCGGGTAGAACTATTATACAGCGAAGGTGTAAGAAAAGGAAGAATTACTGCGAATAAATTTGTAGAAGTATTATCAACCAATCCGGCAAAGATATTTGGCATGTTTCCACAGAAAGGTTGCATTGCGCCCGGTTCAGATGCTGATATTGTTTTGTTCGATCCGAATGAAGAGCATACGATCAGTGTAGCAACACATCACATGAATACCGATTACTCTGCATACGAAGGATGGAAACTAACTGGTAAAACAAAAACTGTTTTATTAAGAGGCCAGGTTGTTATTGATGATGGAAAATGTTTGGTGGAAAAAGGGAATGGAAAATATATTAGGAGAAATAAAGTGTCAGGAAAAATATAATTCAAAAGTCAAAATTTAAAATTAAAAAGATGCCCAGGATTATTAAGTCAGGTTTAATACAAATGAGTCTTCCAAAAACAGAAGGCGAAGGAACAATTCCGGAAATTGTAAATGCCATGGTGCAAAAACATATTCCATTGATTGAAGAAGCCGGAAAACAGGGAGTGCAGATTCTTTGTTTGCAGGAAATTTTCAACACACCTTATTTCTGCCCTGGGCAGGATAAGAAATGGTACGAGAGTGCAGAATCAGTTCCCGGTCCTACAACAGATCTGATGGCGACTTATGCTAAGAAATACAATATGGTTATCATCGTTCCCATTTATGAAAAAGAGCAGGCTGGTGTTTTATACAACACCGCTGCGGTGATTGATGCTGATGGAACTTATCTTGGTAAGTACAGAAAAAACCATATTCCGCATACCAGCGGTTTTTGGGAAAAGTTTTTCTTTAAACCTGGAAACCTTGGCTATCCTGTGTTTCAGACAAAGTATGCAAAGGTGGGTGTCTATATTTGTTACGATCGTCATTTTCCCGATGGTGCAAGATGTTTGGGATTGAATGGTGCAGAGATCGTTTACAATCCTTCGGCAACTGTTGCAGGCTTATCGCAATATTTATGGAAGTTGGAACAGCCGGCACATGCGGCAGCCAATGGTTATTTTATGGGTTGCATTAACCGTGTGGGTGAAGAAAAGCCCTGGAACCTGGGCAAGTTTTATGGGAGCAGTTATTTTGTTGATCCACGTGGACAAATTTTTGCGCAAGCCAGCGAAGACAAGGATGAATTACTGGTTGCAGAATTTGACCTGGATATGATTGAAGAAGTAAGAAGTGTGTGGCAGTTTTTCAGGGATAGAAGACCGGAGACTTATGGTAAACTAACCGAGCTTTAGTTTTTTGATTTTGAATATGAATTCAAAATTCAAAAGTAAAAATTCAAAAATGATTCAAACTAACAGATT
>JAYTOS010000539.1:0-6435 GCA_043747705.1 Bacteroidota bacterium | reverse complement strand
AGCACCGGTTCTATAAAAACCAACTGGATGGAGAGTGGCATGAATACCGTTATTGGTACCAATGTAAACCCTGTGCCGGGTTATGGTACGCAGATTACCGGATTAAGCGGCAATACCAATGGATTTGATGTTACCACATCAAACGCAGCTTCCTTATACAGCGCCACCAATGCCGTTACACCTGCTTATACAGCTATTACCAGCACAACCGCAACATTGAATGCGCTGAAAGGTTATTTACTCTACATACGGGGAGACCGAAGCATGAGCCTGCAAGTGCCGCTGGGTACCAATATGCCTACCAGCCATACCACATTGCGTACAACAGGCACCCTGGTTACCGGTACACAAAACTCCTTTAGCAATGCCTTTGTTGGCGGCGGGGCGCTGAACCTGGTAACCAATCCATATCCATCACCTATTGACTGGAGTCTGGTAAAAGCGGCCAGTACCAATATCACTAATTTTTATACCCTTTGGGATCCCAATATCGGTACCCGTGGCGGATTTGTAACTGTGAATACAGCAGGTACACCAAGTGCAGGATCGGCCAATCAATTTATACAACCGGGCCAGGCATTCTTTGTAGAATCAAACGGCGGCGTACCAACCGTAAGCATACAGGAAAGCCATAAGGCTGTTGGCAATAATAACATCGTGTTCCTGGTTCCGCCACCACCGGTTGAATCTTTTATGGTGGGATTATATTTTATGGAAGACAGCGGTTACCGTCGCCAGTCCGATGGCATAACGGTGCTGTATGATAATGCTTACAGTGCAGCCGTAGATGCCGAAGATGCTAAGGAGATTGGCAACTGGGATGAGAATATTGCGGTAAACCGCGAAAGTAAACACCTGGCCATTGAAAGCAGGCCGGTGATCATGACAAGAGATACCATTCCCCTGTTCATGAATAACATGAAACAAAAGGCTTACGAGTTTGAATTTGTACCATTGGTATTTACCAATATTGGTTTAAAGGCCGAACTGATTGATAACTTCCTGAACACACGCACACTGCTAAGTGTAGTAAATACAGTTTCAGTGAATTTTACAGTAACCGCCGACCCGGCCTCATCGGTTGTGGACCGCTTTATGGTTGTGTTTGGCCCGGCCGCTCCATTGGCTATTGATGTATTAACCATCACGGCACAGGCCAGGTACATGCCGGCTGCTCAGGGCGGCAACCATATTCAGGTTGACTGGACAGCTAAAACTGAAAAAGAGATGGACCGGTATGAACTGGAAAAATCAGTAGACGGTACTGCCTTTACCAGATTGAGTACCACCGCAGCTGTTGGCAATAGCACTGTTCCGGTAAATTATAGCTGTTTGGATGCCAATCCGCAAACCGGCAATAATTTCTATCGCATAAAAGCCATTGATAAAATGGGATTGGTTAAATATACATCCGTTGTAAAAGTTAATTTTGGCAAAGCCATACCTGCTGTAACGGTTTATCCAAATCCTGTTACCGGCAACAGTTTCAGCCTGCAGTTAACCGATGTGGAAAAAGGCAGCTACCGGGTTACCTTAGTCAATAACCTTGGTCAAACGGTGTACCACACACAGGTGCAACATGCAGGAGGATCGGCCATCATACCTGTTCTTGCCGGTAAACTGGCTAAAGGTTTATACGAAATTGTGGTCACTGGCGAAAATGAACGTATCACCAGCCGGTTAATAAAGAACTGACGGGGATAGAAGCAGGAAAATAATATCGAACAAGGAACAAGGAATAATGAACAAGGAAGTAGTGCAGCAGCATACCGCAAATAATGCAGCAGACTCTCCTATTTATACTTCAAAATTCAACAGGTTCATTATTCAGATGTATTCTTCTTTTGAGCAGCATTGTTCTTTTGAGCTGTTTCTATACTTTTAACAAAGATTGAAATCAACTGGTTGTTTTCATCCAATACCTGTAATAATTTTTCTTCGGCATACCATTTTCTTTTTCGGATTATTCTGAGACAGTTATATGTTTCCCTTAATTCCTTTGCTGATATTTTCATCTTATGGATAAAATCATTTCTTGATTCTGCACTTTGGGCCTCACCATAATTTAATGCAGGTGCCGTTCCACTCCTTACCAATTGTCAGGCAATATGGTTACCGGCAAATGATTTTGGAAGAAATTCCGAAATGTCAATTATCATATCTGCAAAGTTTATCAGCCGCTCATCCAGGTCATATTTTCTTTCCATGATTAACTGTTTTTAATAAAGATATAATCATATTCAGAAAAATGCAATACTCCGAATTCAACCTTACAATTTAGCAGAGTACGGCTACTTCCCTTCAAAATTCAACATTCCTTGTTCGTTATTAATGGGTCTTCTCAGGCGAGCCTCCACCAGGTTAGATTAGAATTGAAAAAAGAGCTGCATTATTTGTGCGAAGTTTATTATGAACAATAAAGCCATTTGCGGGATCTGCCTTTGCCGGCAGGCAGGCTCGCCGTATGAAGATGGAATTGCTCCGAAAAAACAGTTCTGTTTTACAATACAAACAGTATAATTATATATTCTGTTAATTTGCTTTAGTTTTAATATTTTTGCAGTTGTTTCAGTATTTTACTAACCCAAATTTACATGTATTTAAAAATATCTTTTAAGCATTTTTTTTTAGCTGAAAAACTGAATTACCTGGTTATTTTTTGCTGTTTAGCTGCAATGTTTTTCAGTTCCTGCACCACGCCCCAAAATGCCTATTATTTTAAAAATCTGCCCCGTGATACCAGTATCAATACAACGGTAACCCGTTTGGCAGAATCTGTTATCCGAATAAACGACCAACTGGCCATTACCATCAGCAGTTTAAACCCGCAGGAAGACCAGGTGTATAATGCTGCAGCTTTAACGATCGGTTCAGCTTCATCGGCCGGTAGTGGAGGAAACGGTTACCTGGTTGATATAAACGGCAATATTCAGCTGCACAGGCTGGGTGCCATTAAAGCAGCAGGAATGACCCGCCGGGAACTGAAAAATAAAATTGAAACAGACATTAAACCTTATTTAAAAGATCCCGTGGTTACAGTAAAGTATTTAAATCACCGGGTTACCGTAATTGGCGAAGTGGCAAAACCACAGGTAATACCCATGCCCGAAGAGCAGCTTTCTGTATTGGAAGTATTGGGTGCAAGTGGCGATATCACTTTACTGGGTAAAAGAAACAATATCCTTATCATCAGGGAAACCGAAACCGGTAAACAGTTCAAGCGTTTAAACCTGGAAGATCATTCTGTATTCACATCAGCATGGTATTACCTGAAACCTGATGATGTGGTTTATATAGAACCCAATGATAAAAAAGTAAAAGACGAAAAAAGAGCCCGTACACAGCAAACTGTTTCTTTAGCAATATCGGGCATTTCGCTGGCTATTATTATTCTGGACAGGATACTGAGGTAGGGAGGGAAGAGTTAGGAGTTGGGAGTTAGGAGTTGGGAGTTGGGAGTTGGGAGTTAGGAGTTAGGCTGCAAAATTAACTGATTGAAAACGGATTGAAAATAAATGAGCGAACAGCAATTTTTTAAAGAAAGACCGGAAACCAATTTACTATCGCAGATACTGCAACGGTACCTGCCCTTTTGGCCATTATTTGTGATTACAACGGGTATTGGCCTGGCTGTATCCTGGCTATACCTGCGTTCGCAAACACGTATCTATGTAGCATCTGCCAAAGTATTATTAAAAGACCCGCAAAAGGGTGGTGGCGACAGTAAAGTGCTGGATGCCCTCAATATCTTCAGTGAAAAAAAGATTGTTGAAAATGAGATCATCGTACTCCGCTCTTCGGTAATACTGGAAGAAGTGGTGAGCAGTCTTGATATGTACAACAGTGTATACAATAAGGGCAATGTACGTACCGAAGAGCTCTATAAGGGCAATGCACCCGTTTGGTTCAGGGCGGTAGATAAGAACAATATTAACGGTGGTGGTACTTTTTATTTTGATGTTGACTGGAAAAAAAAACAGGTCCATATCAATAAACAAAATATCGCTTTTAACGATACAGTAAGCATTAATGGCAGTGCCTATTTTGTTGTGCCCAACCCGGAGTATAACCAATCTGTTACCGGTAAAAATTACTATGCGGTATTTAACAGCATACCCGGCGCAGCAGGTAATTTTGCCGGCGACCTTAAAGCCAATGCCACTTCTAATTCTTCTACTGTAATTGAAGTGAAACTGGAAACCCCGGTGCCGGAAAAAGGGGTTGATTTTTTAAACCGCTTATTTGAGGTATATAATATAGAAGCGGTACAGGATAAAAACCAGATTGCTGCAAAAACACTGGCATTTATCGAAAACCGTTTAAACCTGGTAGTAGGCCAGTTAGACTCAGTAGAAAAGAATATACAGAATTACAAAACCCGGGAAGCAGTATATGACCTCGGTAACCAGGCTTCGCTATACCTGGGTAATGTGAGTGAGCTCGATCGCAAGAACAGTGAAGTGGAGATACAGCTTGATGTACTGAAAGATGTTCAGCAATACGTGGATAATAAGGGTAAAAAGCCAGGCACGGTGCCATCGCAGATGTTGATCAATGATCCAACTTTATCAGGACTGATAGAAAAATTGTACGATGCCGAATTTCTGCTCAGCAAGGCTGAAAGTATCAATGGCGAAAAAAGTGATGCGGTCATAATGGCCAACCAGGCCGTTGGGCGCATTAAAAGCGATATAAGGGAGAACCTGGGAACCATCCGCAGTAATTTAAATGCGGTAAAAAGCAATGTCAATTCGGGTATTGCCATGAACAGCGGCCTACTTAGCCAGATACCCCGCAAAGAAAGAGGATTGCTGGAGATCAGCCGGCAGCAGGCTATCAAAAACAATATTTATACTTTTTTATTACAGAAAAGAGAAGAAACAGCCTTGTCTTCTGCCGGTACCACACCCGATCTGCGGGTACTGGAAAAAGGTGCCGCAGCAGGCCCCATTAAACCGGTTGCAAAAAACTTTTATTTAACGGGTTTGCTGCTGGGTCTGTTGATATCAGTAGCTTATGTGCTTTTACGGGAGCAGTTTAACCGCCAGATATTGTTTCGCACCGAGATTGAGGAAAAAACCAAAGTACCCGTACTGGCCGAAATCATGTATTCCAAATCGACCGATGCCATTGCCATTTCTGAAGGCAAGCGTACCATCATTGCCGAGCAGTTCCGCAGTCTGCGTACCAACCTGGCTTTTATGGGTATGAATGAAGAACATAAGAGCCTGCTGGTAACCTCCAGCATTTCAGGCGAGGGTAAAAGTTTTATTGCCCTTAACCTGGCTATGAGTTTTACCCTCACCGGTAAAAAAGTAGGGTTGATGGAGATGGATTTGCGTAAACCAAAGTTGAGTAAATACCTCGGTATAAAAAGAGACCCGGGCATTACCAATTTTCTCATTGGTAAAGCTACAGTTGAGGAAATCATTAAAACAACAATTTACCCCAACCTGTTTGTGATTTCTGCAGGGCCAATTCCGCCTAATCCAACCGAATTGATATTGAGTGCAAAATTTGGAGAGATGATGACGCTGCTGAAAGAAAAATTTGATTACATTATTATAGATTCGGCACCCATTGGGCCGGTTACCGATTCGCAACTGATCAACAAATATGCCGATACCACCCTGTTTGTGGTGCGGCATGCACATACGCCTAAAGTGTTCCTGCGTATGATAGATGATTTGTATAAGCAGGAGAAATTTACCAATATGGCACTTATTTTTAACGGACTAAAACCCAGGGGTTCTTCGCTTACCGGTGGCTATGGCTATGGTTATGGCAGTTATGGTTATGGTTATGGATACGGGTATGGCGGCAGCAGCGATGGCTATGGTTATTATACCGTAGAAGATAGTAAAGACAGCTGGAGGAATGGATGGGGAGTGATGAGGAAGCTGAAGGGAATGTTTAGGAAGAGTTAGGAGTCTTGAGTTAGGAGTTATTAGTTGGGAGTATAAAAAATATGTAGATTTATCAGAAGCTGTGAAGAAAGGATTTTAGCATAAAAGAATAAACTGGTATTCGCATAATAAATGGTGTTTCAAGATAGGTAATTTATTTTTTAAGGGGTTTAAAATTATCCATTAAAAAATTATCAATTATCCATTAAAATAAATAAAAATCCTTCCGTTACAGATTCACTGTGACTGAGGGACAGCGAAGCTTTGCCATGAAGGAAGAAAATATATATTGGTACGCTGTACACACCCGGCCACGCTGGGAAAAAAAAGTAGCATCATTGCTGCAGGATAAGGGTATTAACAATTACTGTCCGCTTAACAAAATAATGCGGCAGTGGAGCGACCGTAAAAAGACTGTACTGGAACCCCTGTTTAAAGGCTATGTATTTGTACAGGTGGCCGAAGCCCTCAAATGGGAAATACTGACTACAAACGGCATTGTAAATTATGTACACTGGCTGGGCAAACC
>JAYTOS010000538.1:0-3665 GCA_043747705.1 Bacteroidota bacterium | reverse complement strand
CTTATTTTCCCATTTTCAAATTTTCAAATCAGCATATTTTCAAATTCTCTTACTACACATGGAAATCAGCCAGATCATACCACACATAGAGGTTTTAATTTTTGCCAGTGAAAAACCATTGACCTCATTGGATATTGTTGAACTCATTAACAACACATTTGGATTTTTAGAAGAAAGGGTAATGCTGGACCAGGTAGAAAGCGCTCTGGAAGGTATCCGTGAAAAATACGATTCTGAATTTTATCCGTTTGAAGTGAGGGAAAGCGGCGGTGGCTGGCAATTCCTTACCAAGGTAAGCTACCATACCACTATCGCACAACTGAATGGCGACAAATTCCTGAAACGCCTGTCAAATGCAGCCTTGGAAACCCTGGCCATTATTGCCTACAAACAACCCATTACCAAAGGTGAAATAGAAGCTATCCGCGGCGTAAACAGCGATTACAGTATCCAGAAATTACTGGAAAAAGAACTGGTACTGATCAGCGGCCGTAATGAGAATATGCCCGGCAAGCCATTGGTATATGCAACTTCCAAAAACTTCATGGATTATTTCGGCATCAACTCAGCTGCCGACCTGCCAAAAATAAGGGAAGTATTGTCTGAGCAGATCGTAGAAGGCACCATCATGAACCCCCATGATTTTACCGACCTGCCGGTAGCAGAAATGATTGCGGAAGAAGAACCGGTTGAAGAAAAGTCGGACGCCGATATTTCAGCCATCACTGTAAATGAAGAAGGCGAACTCATCATCAAAAATGATGCGGAAGAAGAAAAAAAAAAAGACGAAGGAACGACAGAAATCCCTGAATAAAGGCTGTGCTTAATTTTGATTTTGGGTTTCTTCCGGTTTCCCAATCCAAAATTTCCCAATCCCCTGCTATCTTCGCAACATGTCTCAATCATTATCCAACGAACAGTTAATCAGTATCGCTAATGAGTATGGCACCCCTGTGTACGTATACCATGCCGAAAAAATAACGGAACAATACCAGAAACTGCAAAAGGCATTCCAACAAAGCAATGCAAAAATTTTCTATGCGAGCAAAGCATTAACCAATATAAATATACTCAAACACATCCGTTCTCTGGGCTGCAATATAGATTGCAGTTCGGTGAATGAAGTACACCTTGCCATCAGGGCTGGCTTTGAACTGGCGAATATCCTCTACACCAGTAATGGCATTGCTTTCAGCGAAATTGAAGAAGCTGTTTCATTGGGCGTGAATGTGAATATTGACAGTCTTTCGAACCTTGAAAAGTTCGGTAAAAAATTCGGCCATTCCTATCCTGTCGGTGTTCGCCTGAGGCCCAATATCATGGCGGGGGGAAATTTAAAGATCTCCACCGGGCATGAAAAAAGCAAGTTTGGAATACCCATTGAACAATTAGATAAAATCCTGGCCCTTGTGCAGGAAAATAACCTGTTCATTTGCGGTTTACATATTCATACAGGCAGTGAAATAAAAGATGTTTCTGTTTTTATGCAGGTGGCCGATATCTTTTTTGAACTGGCCCCCCATTTTCCTGAACTGAGCTACCTCGACCTTGGCGGTGGTTTTAAAGTACCTTACAAAGACGGCGAAACAGGAACCGATGTCTCCTTATTAGGCGAAAAAGTAGCCGGGGTAATCAATAAACTTAAAGAAACTTATAACCGGGATTTTGAAGCGTGGTTTGAGCCGGGTAAGTTCCTGGTTAGTGAATCGGGGTATTTTGTAACAGAGGTAAATGTGTTAAAGCAATCCGGTTCTACCATTTTCGCCGGTGTGAACAGCGGTTTTAACCATTTGATCAGGCCCATGTTCTATGAAGCCTATCACCGGATACAAAATATCAGTAACCCAAATGCCCCAACCCAGGTGTATACCATAACCGGTAATATCTGTGAAACAGACACTTTTGCCTCAGACAGGGAACTGAACGAGGTTCGCGAGGGCGACCGTCTTGTTTTTTATAATGCAGGGGCTTATGGCTTTGAAATGAGCAGTAATTATAACGCCCGCTTTAAACCGGCACAGGTTTTGGTTAGTAAGGGAAATTCGCACCTGATTGGCAGAAGGGATATTTTTGAGGATTTATTAAGAAACCAGGTAGAAGTCTTATAGAACAAAACAGTAGTTTACATCTGAATGATTGAGATACAAAACATACAAAAGAAGTTTGGCGACCGGGTGATCCTTGAAGATATCAGTGCCATAATGGAAGCAGGTAAGTGTAACCTGATCATCGGTACCAGCGGTAGTGGAAAAACAGTATTGACCAAGTGTATGGTGGGCCTTTTTCAACCTGATGAAGGGGCAATTTTATATGATGGGGCTAATATGATGACGATGGAAAATGATGAACGCAAATTGCTTCGTCAGAAGATAGGCATGCTTTTTCAGGGAACGGCTTTATTTGATTCGATGACGGTTGAGCAGAATATTTTATTTCCATTGGATATGTTTACCAACTGGACACAGGCAGAAAAAAAGAAAAGGGCAGATGAAGTATTAGACAGGGTAAACCTGAAAGATGCACACAAAAGGTATCCGTCTGAAATCAGTGGCGGAATGAAAAAAAGGGTGGGTATCGCACGCTCAATTGTACTGAATCCAAAATATTTATTTTGCGATGAACCCAATTCCGGACTTGACCCGCAAACTTCATTGGTAATTGATAAACTGATTAAAGAGATCACATTGGAATTTAATATTACCACCATTGTTGTTACACACGATATGAACAGTGTAATGGAAATAGGAGACCATATTGTTTACCTGCACCAGGGCCATAAGCAATGGGAAGGATCGAATAAAGATATTATTTTCAGTAAGGATGAGTTGTTGAATAATTTTATTTTTGCATCAGATTTTTTACAGGATGCGAAACAGATGCGGATGATGGAAGCCAACGGCACGCCCCGTTCTTAAACAAAATTGATTGAATACATTTTTATGAAAAACAAATACTTACTTTTTTTCTTTTCGATGGTTGTTATGTCAGCATCAGCTCAATCACCGGTTGACAATACGCCACCATACAAAAAAGATCTTCATATCCCCGATTTCACGATCCTGCAACCGGATAGTACCTATTTTACCAAAGCGCAGGTACCCAAATACGAATATACAGCCATCATTTATTTTGCACCGGATTGTGGCCATTGCCAATATACCGTTAAGGAGCTTGTAAAAAGTATGGATAGCCTGAAGAATATTTTTTTTATCCTTGTTGCATATAAGCCCCTGAATGAGATCAGGGAGTTTTACACAAATTATGGGCTGGATAAGTTTTCAAATGTTCGTATTGGCCGTGACCCGAAATATTTTGTACCTTCTTTTTTCAGGGTAACATCAACCCCTTTTGTTGCCGTATATAACCGCACGGGGCTCTTAGCCAGGGTGTTTGATCCCGCTGCAAATACCACTATTGAGATACCGGAATTGGTGGCTATGGCAAATAAGAATTAATCTCTTTTTATCCTATTTCCCACGACTGCAAACCCTACCTTTGCTGCGTTAAAAATTCCTCATTCCTAAATAGTCATTTTTATGAAAGTAACCGTTGTAGGTGCCGGTGCTGTAGGTGCTACCTGTGCCGATAATATTGCCCGTGCACAACTGGCTGATGAATTGGTTTTATTGGATATTAAAGAAGGTTTTGCAGAAGGTAAGGCACAG
>JAYTOS010000537.1:0-1985 GCA_043747705.1 Bacteroidota bacterium | reverse complement strand
GCTAATGTTGGCGTGTATTCTTATCCGTTAATACGAGGTATGACGAAGCAGAATTACGATTCAATGATGATTTCTCATCATCCTTATGGAGATAATACCAAAGAGTCCATTAACGGCACTGAAGTAGAAGGTAAAAAAATACCGGGTGTTGGAAGTCCTCATTCTCCTGAAGCTATGAGTGTTTTCACAATAGATTTAACCACCAATAAAATAGTTGATAAATTTAAAACAGGTTTTCAGATTGGAGAGATGATAGAAGAAGCGGAAGTGGTGGGTGGAGCAAGTCCCAACTCAATTGCTGTAGGTAAAGAATTTGCCTACGTAACCAATGCAACCAATGATAATATTTCTATCATAGATTATAAAAAGCATAAAATACTGGGGCATATTCAAATAAGTGTAGACAAAAGAATTGATAAATTTCGTGGCCTCTTACCTTTTGGAATTACGTTGAGCAAAGATGAAAAGACATTGTTTGTGGCTTTGCTTGGTTTTAATTCGGTGGCGGTAGTTGATGTGGCTACAAAAACTACCAAAGGATTAATACCAACTGGCTGGGGACCAACAAGGGTTCAGTTATCTGCAAACGAAAAAGAATTATACATCATCACCTGTCGTGGCCTTGGAGCAGGACCCAATGGTGGCGAAGGTTTTGTTGAACCACCGCAGGGAACGTATATAGGCGACATTCAGTTGGGAACTTTTCAAAAAGTACCCATGCCTTCCGTTAATGAACTGGCGGCCTATACAAAACAAACCATCAGCAATACTTTTATAAGTACTGTCATAGCAGATGATAAAAAAAATCCACTACCTGCCTTACCGGGTTTAAATCAAAGCCCCATCAAATACATCGTGTATATAACCAAAGAAAACAGAAGTTATGATGAAGTATTTGGGCAAATGGAAAATGCAAAAGGCGATGCTACGCTGGCAAGGTTTGGTGTAAATTGTGCTTATACATTACCCGATTCTTTAAAAGCAAAATATGCTCATTTAAAAGTTACACCCAATCATCGTAAAGCAGCAAAGCAATTTTCTTTCAGTGATAATTTCTATTGCGATAGCGATGCTTCTATACATGGCCACCACTGGATGATGGGCGTAATACCAAATGAATGGGTAGAAGCCAATTCAAGTGTTGATAAAACAGCCAACTATTTCTCAAAAGCACCGGGTCGCCGTTTTCCGGGTTCTACAGGAAGTATGGATCCGGAAGATTATGGAGAAATTGGGGGTATGTGGGAAGCATTGGAAAGAAAGAAAATAAATTTTTACAACTTCGGCGAAGCCAACGAAACCGCCCATGTTCGTGAAGAATGGGTGGATACGGCAACCGGTGCCGGACATGCCGTAATGGTGCCCATGCAAAAAGCTTTGTTTACCAGAACCAGCCACAACTACGCTGGCTTTAACATGAATATTCCCGACCAGTTCAGGATGAACCAGTTTGAAGATGAGTTTACAAAAAGGTGGCTCAAAGGAAAAAAGCCCATGCCTTCATTAATTACCATGCAGGTGCCCAACGATCACACCGCAGGCGCAAGGCCGGAAGACGGTTATTATTTCCCGCAGTCTTTTGTAGCAGATAATGACCTGGCAGTTGGCAGGATTTTACATTTTCTTTCCCGTACAAAATACTGGAAAAATATGCTGGTGATTATTACAGAAGATGATCCGCAGGGAGGGGTAGACCATATTGATGCACACCGCAGTATTTTAATGATGGCAGGGCCTTATGTAAAGAAGGGTTATGTTAGCCATACGCACGCCAACTTTGGGGCTATTTTAAAAACCATCTATAATATTTTGGGTGTACCATATGTAAATCAATATGATGTTACCGCATCTTTATTGCAGGATTTTTTTACAGCAAAACCAGATTATACACCCTATACTTTAGAGCCACATGATACCAGAATTTTTGATGTAGAAAAGGCTATGAAAAAATATGGCCGTTCTGTTGATTGGCACAAAATAATGCA
>JAYTOS010000536.1:0-1256 GCA_043747705.1 Bacteroidota bacterium | reverse complement strand
GTATCGCAGATATTATCCCGCCGCAAAAAAAATAATCCTATTTTAATTGGTGAGCCAGGCGTGGGTAAAACCGCCATAGTAGAGGGTTTGGCATTGCGTATTGTACAACGTAAAGTATCCAGGGTGTTGTTTGATAAAAGAGTGGTAAGTTTAGATCTGGCTGCGTTGGTGGCCGGCACAAAATACCGTGGCCAGTTTGAAGAAAGGATGAAAGCCATCATGAATGAACTGGAAAAAAACAGGGATGTTATTTTATTTATTGATGAAATACATACCATTGTTGGTGCAGGTGGTGCCAGTGGTTCGTTGGATGCTTCCAATATTTTTAAACCCGCGCTGGCAAGAGGTGAGCTGCAGTGTATTGGTGCATCAACTTTAGATGAGTACCGCATGCATATTGAGAAAGATGGAGCATTGGATCGTCGTTTTCAAAAAGTTTTGGTTGAGCAGCCTTCGGTTGTTGAAACCATTGAAATACTGAATAACATTAAAAGTAAGTACGAAGATTACCACAATGTAACCTACAGCCAGGAAGCTATTGAAGCCTGTGTAAAACTGAGCGACCGTTACATGACAGATCGTTTATTACCTGATAAAGCCATTGATGTACTGGATGAAGTAGGAGCCCGCAAACACATCAAAAATATTAATGTACCGGAAGATATTATTGAGCTGGAAAAAAAGATAGAAGATATTAAGCTTGAAAAAAATAAAGTGGTAAAGAGCCAGCGTTTTGAAGAAGCGGCATCTTTAAGAGATACTGAAAAACGCCTGCAGGAAGAACTGGAAGCTGCAAAAAATGCCTGGGAAGAAGAAAGTAAACACAAACGTTTTCCTATTGAAGAAGAAGATATTGCCGAAGTGGTGCACATGATGACCGGTATTCCGGTTAAGAGAATGGTACAGGCCGAAACCGATAAACTGCGCCGCATGGCTACTGATTTGCAGGGAGCTGTTGTAGGCCAGCAGGATGCCATCTCTAAAGTGGTTAAAGCCATTCAACGCAACAGGGTAGGATTGAAGGATCCTAAAAAACCAATTGGTACTTTTATTTTCCTTGGGCCAACCGGTGTAGGTAAAACCGAGCTTGCACGTGCATTGGCAAGGCATATGTTCGACAGCGATGATGCACTGATACGTATTGATATGAGTGAGTACATGGAAAAATTTACGGTAAGCCGTTTAATTGGCGCCCCTCCGGGCTATGTTGGGTACGAAGAAGGAGGCCAGCTGACAGAAAAAGTACGCCGCAAACC
>JAYTOS010000535.1:0-1115 GCA_043747705.1 Bacteroidota bacterium | reverse complement strand
GCAAAGTGAGCCACCCGGTTAAGAGCGTATTTTAAAGATCTAAAACTAATTGTTTTTCTTTGTTCTTAGGGATTCTCCTTTTAGTTCTATTCGGTTTGCGTGAGCTGTCATTCTGTCCATTATTGCATCGGCCAGGGTTGGTTCTTTTATATATTCATACCATGCTTTGACTGGTAGTTGCGATGTAACAATAGTTGCTCCTTTTGCATACCTGTCTTCCATTATCTGCAGTAATGCAATCTTCATATTATGATCTAACGGTTGCAGTCCAAAGTCATCTAATATAAGCAGTGGTGTTTTGGCTATTTGATTTAACCATCTGATATATGTGCCGTCTAACCTTGCACCAGCAAGGGCTTCTATAAAGCGGTTCATGGCAAAGTATGTGGTTCTGTAGCCAAGCATACAGGCTTGTCGCCCTAATGCACAGGCGAGGTAACTTTTACCGCAGCCGGTAGATCCGGTGATTAAAATATTTTGTCCTTTGTCCATAAAACTTCCATCGCAAAATTGTAGTAGTTGCTCTTTGGTAATGCCGCGGTCTGCACTTGTTTTTACTTGTTCGGGCAATGTGTTGTAGCGAAGTTTGGATAGCCGTAGAAAGAGTTGTGTTCGGCTGGCCAGGCGGTATTGTGTTTCGGCATCGGTGAGCATACCCATAAGCGTATGGGCTTCGGGATGTTGATGTACCGGCTGATCTATTACTGCCTGGTATAGCTTTGACATGCCAAAGAGCTTTAACTCCTGCATTTGTTGTACGGTACTTTGTGTGTTCATGTTCTGTTTTTATTGATGAATAATTAGGAATTATTTTTTTACACTTTATTGATCTTCTAATCGCACAATCATTGCATTGCTTTTGAACTGAGCGTAGCAACGATGGCGCTATGAAATACTACAGTTGGTATCATAAAAGAGTGGTTACTATTTTAAAAAATTAATTGTATGCTTCTGGTCCGCGCAGGTTATTGTGGTCTGGCATGTTGAATAAAAAAAGTTGTTCGGGTTCAAGCATGTCGAGGTTGTTGATAAGGATATTGTTGATGGTGGTGTAACTATAGTTTTGCCCGTTTAATGCCCGCTTGCAGGCTGCGTCTACACGCGTGGCAGAATAG
>JAYTOS010000534.1:0-1598 GCA_043747705.1 Bacteroidota bacterium | reverse complement strand
TAAACGCCGTGTTCCGGGTAATCGTCGTCCTGCCGGTGGTGGTGGCGGTGGTAGCCGATAGTCGTATATTATTCATTGGGTCATTACATCATTGTCCTGCGGATACTGGTATAATGACCCAATCTTTATATCGCTTATAATCTTTGTTTGCGTCGCACACCTGTACTGCAACAATTCCTTCATCAGTTGATAAAAGTAAGGGGTTGTTATAAAAATCAGATTTGCGCCGCAATTTCAAAATTTCCCAATTAAAATTTCAAAAATCAATACAATGAGTACTGTAACAATAACCGCAACAGATATCAACAAACTGCGCCAGGCAACCGGTGCAGGAATGATGGATTGCAGAAAAGCATTAATTGAAACCAATGGCGATTTTGAAGAAGCCATTGACTGGTTGCGCAAACAAGGCCAGAAAGTAGCTGCCAAACGCAGCGACCGTGAAGCGAAAGAAGGTGTGATCATTGCAAAAACAACTGCCGATAATAAAACAGGTTTCGTGGTATGTATCAGTTGCGAAACTGATTTTGTATCAAAGAATGCTGAGTTTATTGCTTTTGCACAAAGCATTGCCGATGCGGCCGTATCAAACAATGTAAAAAGCGCGGAAGAACTGAATGAAGTATTGATCAACGGAACAAAAGTGTCTGATATGATCAATGATAAACTGGCATCTATCGGCGAGAAAATCGGTGTGGCCAAATTTGAAAGGATCGAAGCACCTTATGTAGCTTCTTATATTCATGGTTCATACCGTATGGGTGTATTGGTAGGCTTAAGTTCTGCCGCAGCTGATGCGGGCAAAGATATTGCCATGCAGATAGCAGCTATGAACCCATTGGCTGTTGATGCAGAAAGCATTCCTCCTGCCACTATTGAAAGGGAAAGGGCTATTGTGGTAGACGTGATGAAGGCCGATCCTAAAATGGCCGGTAAGCCCGATGAAATGATCGCCAAGATCGCAGAAGGTAAACTGAATGCATTCTTCAAAGAACAAACTTTATTGGCACAGGCTTTTGTAAAAGACGGTGGCATGAATGTGGGTGATTACCTGAAGAGTGTGGGTGCCGATCTGAAAGTAACAGAATTTAAAAGAGTGGCATTAGGATAATTCATCATCCATATATATAAAACAAAAGGAGTGTATTGCACTCCTTTTGTTTTATATATATGGCTATTTTTACTTACCGAATAATTCATGTAATGTTTCACTGATGGCATGCAAAAGTTTGGGATTTATTTTTCCGGTATTATCACGATCAGTATCAGCAAGTACCGCACGGTAATTTTTTTCTTCATCAGGTTCAAAAAATATAGCGATCCCTTCTACGGTCACTTTTATTTTGTGGGTATAACCCACCACCAATAATTCGGCAGGGAAAAGCATTTCTTTTTCATTGTATTCAACGGGTAATTCAAAGGAGTCAGGCATGTATACAAAGCTAACTGGTATTTATTTCTCCCGCCTGGCCCGGTTACTAAACCCTGACAATCAGCAGCATTTCAATCTTATTAACCTTGTGCATAAATAATTAAGGGGTAAGGATGCAACATTTCTGCGAACTCTTTTATCTTGTATGTATGGATAACCAATATGC
>JAYTOS010000533.1:0-4095 GCA_043747705.1 Bacteroidota bacterium | reverse complement strand
TGAAGTGGGAGGGATGAGGGGGATCGTGAATGGTGAATGGTGAATCGTCAATGGTGAATGGTCAATCGTGAATAGTGAGTAGGGATTGTAAAGATAATTATTCACCATTCACCATTGACGATTCACGCTTCCTGATCCTTCTAACGTTAAACTTTTCTAAAAACAAGCCTGAATTTTTTCAAACAACGAATCTGGTAGTAGAATTGAATAGGTAGTTATAGTAATTCATTCCTCACTAAAAATGATTGTATGAAAAAATGGCTACCCTACCTGATTGGAATTTTTATTATCGTTCTTGCGCAAAGCTGTTCTAAGGGAGTAATTGTGCCGAACAGAACAAACATTAGTGGTTCATGGGTGTTGAGTGAATCATCTCAAAACAATGGCAATGGCTGGCATTACTTCAACACAGGTTTGGAAGCTGGTGTGTTTAACTTCTATAATAATGGTGCGGCCAAATATGATGATGGATATAACCTGATGAATGGCAGTTGGGATATCCGTACTGTATCAACCGGTTATTATGACCAGTATGGATCCTATTACAGCGACCTGCACGAAATGTTCGAGATGCATGTAAACGACGGGTACACCCATAATTCCATTGATCTGTATTTTGATGATATTCTTGTTTCAGGAAACAGCATTATCGCAACCAGTTATAATGGGAACACGATCTCGAAGTATATATTCAGTAGATATTGAGAGTTTGAATTTTGAATTTTGAATTTTGAAATATTTTTTGCAGATGCAATGAAGTTAAATACAACACCACAATCAACTAATCAGGTGTGGTACAAACCTGCTCTGGTTATCGGTAACAAATGTATCTGCTTCGCGGATGCCCATACCGGCGGGCTCCTGGCCAATGATCCAGCTGCCTATCACCGGGTAATGATCAGAATAATTGGGGAGGGTAAACATATCCTGGTAAATAAATCCTTCAGCGCCATAGATACCTTCTGTTTTCTGTAAGGAAATATCTTTCATCACCAGATCAATATTTGCGCCCTCTCTTGATAGCAGCGGTTTCTTTACATAGTTGGTCAGCTTACCTTCTTCAAAATACGCAGCTAATAAATACGGGCAATCAGGATACAGTTCCCAAAGTATGGGTAAGATGGCTTTGTTGGATAAAATCATTTTCCAGGCTGGCTCAATCCAGAATGCACGGTTACTATCTTCTATAATATTTTTACCAAATTCCTCAGTCAATAACCACTCCCAGGGGTATAATTTAAAAATATTTTTTATAACCTCTCCTTCCAGGTCAAGAAACTGTTTTGTATCACTATCCCAACCCAGGTCATCTATAAAAATCAATTTGGTTTCTAAGCCGGCCTGTATGGCACAGTCTCGCATATATTCCACATTGGTAAGGTCCTCCAGTGTTTCTTTCAAACAGGTAAAATGCAGTATGCCCGGATTGAGATACGTCTTTAAGTATTTCCAATAGGCAATCAGCTTTTCATGCACACTGTTGAACTGGTCCTTACTTTTATCAAAATCCTGAAGCCAGAACCATTGTACAATACCGGCTTCGTATAAACTGGTTGGTGTATCGGCATTAAACTCCAGCATTTTTATTTCGCCATTCTTATAACAAAGATCAAAGCGGCCGTAAATAGCAGGATGGTCTTCTGTCCAACTTTTTTCAATTTGCGGAACAAACCAATCCGGTATGCCAAATTTCTGATAGAGGTTATTGTCTATTACATGCTGAACTGCACCTAAAGAAAGGTCCCACAGTTTAGCAGTTGCTTTCTCAATAAGCAATACTTCGCTCATCTCCATTTCATAATACACACTTTCATCCCAATACGGAACGTTTGTGGTATGGAAACCAAAACCGAGATCTTCTACCGCCGACTGCCAATTATTTCGTGGCACTGTTGTCAATCTTTTCATATAGCCTAACCCCAACCGGGGCTGTATTTATTTAGTGATAATGAGTAAGCCGTTTGAATATTAAATATTAATTATTACTTGCGTATTCCTTATTAGATATTTTTTAACTGCCCACACTATACCCGCCCCTTCCAAATCCACCCCGGGTAACCGAACCTTTAAAACTATTACTGCCTATATTAGACATCGGACTAATACCGCCTGAATAATATCCCGCTCTTTGGTAATTGTCGTTACGGTAATTACCATAAGGCCTGAAAGCATAATACCATAACAAGGCAGTTCCTATACCCATGCCGCCATTATGATGTACCCGGGTATAAGGTGCCGTGGTATCGCTGCGCAGGTGCACTTTGTTATTATCGTCCCAGTCAGCTTTTGGTTTGGGTTGGTTACAACTGGCCAATGCCGCTGTAATCAATACCAATTCAATGTATTTCGATTTTTTCATACCCATTATTTATTTAACGGTGATAAAGATTTCATAATCTTTTTTCACCTGTACATTTTTTGTTTCGCCTTCTGCATTTTCCGCAGAGGTATGTTCTATACCCAGTGCCGGCAAAGTATCCCTGTAAGTAATGGTTTTTACTTCCTGGTTTTGTGCCCAGACCCGGTGGGTGGTAATCAGTATGTCGTGCGTGCTGTCTAAATGCTCCACCTGCACGGCTGTTTCAACAGAGCCGGATTTGTTTACTGATTGAGTAATGTCATCATTCTGCTTTTTATCATCGCATGAGAAAAGCAGTAATAAGGCTGCCCCTCCCAATATCGCAAATACGATAGGTTTCATGTTAGTATTCATAAGTACTCAGTTTAAAATTTGGTTAATACGGTTCCTGGGCCGCACTGCGGCTGCCATTGGAAAGATAATATGTAAATATAACTTTATTACAAATGATGCGCATATCACATCACTTAAACAAGCGAAGGTTTACCGTAATGTCTTTGGCCGGAAATGGTTGAGGAACGGGCGGAATTAAATTCCTGGTGGTTTAATGTGCTGACGAAATCTAAAAAGCAGGAATTCGAGCAAGTGGTTCATATTTCATGGGAGCGAGGCTCCATTTACTTTGATACAGTAAAGATATATCTAAGGGGAGCAGATAATAAAGGGGAACCATGTCCAGCGGGTCACGCGCTTTCACAAGTGGTAAAGCATGTTTGATGAGCGGTAAAATGAGTTTTTTTTCCGTTTTTTTGCTACAATGTTTCAAGTTCGTTCTTGTGGCGGGGCTTCCAATATCCATAATAGAAGGATAAAATCAATATACCCATGCTGAACGGAATAAGCGCAAGGTGTTTAAACGTATAATGATTGAATAAAGGTTTTGTATCAAACCCTGCGAATTCGCTGATCATCCAATACGAATTGGCTGTGATCCAGATAGTGATGGCGAGGTTATGGCAGAGCTCAGACATATACTGCCTTGTTCTCCAGGCGATAATAATGGAAATGATAAGTGTTGGAAAAATCATAGCGATACCCAAAGGCCGCCAAACCATGCACCAGGCCACATCTTTAAATAACCAAAAAACGATATGGAAATTTTCCATTTTCCGGTAATGAACAGGGATAGCATACTTGTCGGCTGTAGATTGTTCGGTAGTTGAAACGGGTGTGGGGTTAGCCATTTATTTTGCGTTAATGGTTACATGATAAATACAATATTAATTTTTTGTGATCAATCAGCGACTTAAAATTTTCGAGAACCTGCGTACATCCACCTGTGGGTTAATCGGGGTATTTTTTACAAGGTGGTTGGCAAATTCCTGAGAGAAATAAGGGGCCAGCGAACAACCTTTTGTGCCCATCCCGTTAAATACACCTACCGTATCTGTTACGGGGTGTAAACCCACAAATGGCCTCCGTTCCATATTAGCGGGCCTTTCGGAAGCAATATGATCAACGATTTCGAATGGCAGTTTTAACCAGTGCCTGAGTTGGCTTTCAACTTTTTCACGGAAGCCAGGGGAAGGGTTGGTATCGACAAAATCCCATTCATAGGTAGACCCGATCCAGAAAAGATCTTCTTTCCAGGGAACGATATTGATACCCTGTTTAAAAATATTTGTCCTTGGTAACCCCGGGATCTTTACAATGATTGCCTGACCCTTATTTCGGGCATAGGGTAGCAGGGTAAAATAAGGATTATCAAAGCCTGCAACCCCTTCACAAAAAATAAT
>JAYTOS010000532.1:0-2040 GCA_043747705.1 Bacteroidota bacterium | reverse complement strand
TTCTTCGATGGTAAATGGAAACAATACCGTGCATTGGCAGAAAGCACGCCTGTAAAAATGTTTAAAGATTACAAACCCATCGAATAATCGGTCGGGACGCTAAAGCGGCCTGAACGATTAAGCAACAATACAGAAAAAAGTAATATAAAAATCCAGCCAGTATCATTCAGGTCGCTTTAGCGCCCCGACTGATATCGGCTTTTTCACTTATTTTTACAGCCGAAATAATTGGTTTTTTATGAGTCAACCTATACTCAGTCACCTGGCCGGAACATTAGTGGGTAGCGAAATTGTAAAACTGGGTAATGCCATCAGTGAGCGCATCCGTAACGGCGAAAAAATATACAATTTTACCATTGGTGATTTTGATCCGGCTGAATTTCCTATCCCGACTGAATTGGAGGCTTTAATTATAGAATCTTACCAGCAACGCAATACCAGCTATCCGGCAGCAGAAGGTGTACTGGATCTGAGAAAAGCAGTAAGTAGTTTTATTAAAGAATGGGAAGGTTTGGAATATGCACCCAATGAAATACAAATTGCTTCGGGTGGGCGGCCATTGATCTATACTATTTTTAAAGCGATTGTTGATAAAGGCGATAAAGTAATCTATGGCGTACCCTCATGGAATAACAACCACTATGTTCACATGACAGACGGTGAGCATTGTATTATTGACTGCAGTGCCGAAAATGATTTCATGCCAACGCCGGAAGAGATTAAAAAAAATATTCAGGGTGCTACGCTTATTTGTATCTGTACGCCACAAAACCCAACCGGCACCACACTTTCTAAACATGCATTGGCAGAAATTTGTGACCTGATACTGGAAGAAAACAAACGCCGTTCGGATGACGAAAAAAAATTATACCTGATGTTCGACCAGATGTACTGGACATTAACCTATGGCAGCACTGAACATTTTAATCCAATTTCTTTACGCCCCGATATGAGACCATACACCATTTTTGTAGACGGTATTTCAAAAGTATTTGCTGCTACCGGGGTTCGTGTAGGTTGGGCATTGGGACCAGAAACAGTAATCGCCAAAATGAAGGCGATACTTAGCCACCTTGGGGCATGGGCACCTATGGCAGAACAAAAAGCAGTGGCTAAATATTTAGTGCAGAAGGAAGCCATTGCAAAATACCTCACGCATTTTAAATCTGAGCTGGAAGAAAGGTTACGCAATATCCATGCAGGATTCATTGCATTAAAAGAGAAAGGATATAGCGTTGATTCCGTTACTCCTCAGGCCGCCATTTATCTTACCATTAAAATAGACCTTGTGGGTAAGACCGCTTCCGAAGGAAATATTCTGTTAACACAATCTGATGTTACTTCTTATATTTTGGGAGAAGCTAAATTAGCTGTCGTTCCTTTTTCAGCATTTGGTGCCGGCAACAAAAGCTCCTGGTACAGATTAAGTGTGGGTACCTGTAAGAAACAAGAAATACCCGAAATGCTGGCTAAGTTAGAAGCCGCGTTAGCAAAACTGAACTGATCAGTTCAGTCGCTCGGCTCCGCCGAGTGACTGCTATCAACCCGCCTCCGGCGGAAGAAAAAAAACGTTTCTATTTTCAGTACGCCTAAACATTCGCAACAGAATATTGTTATCTGTTCGCGTATGCATGCCATCACACTAATCTTCCCGCACCAGTTATTCAGGGAGCACCCATCCCTTCAAACAAGCCGGCCCGTTTACCTGGTGGAAGAGTGGCTATTTTTTCGTCAGTATTCTTTTCACAAACTAAAGCTGGTGCTTCACCGGGCTTCGATGAAGTTTTATCAACAATGGTTGACAGAAAAAAAATATACGGTCACTTACATTGAAACCACAGATGAAAGAAATGATATCCGGCAACTCATCAGATCATTAGCTACTCAAAATATTTCAGCTATCCATATGGCTGATGTAGCTGATAATTGGTTACTAAAGCGTATCGCGAACACCTGTAAACAACATAAGATAAAACTGGTCATTAATACTTCCCCTGCTTTTCTCAATACTCCGGCGGAAGTAGCTGATTATTTTAATAC
>JAYTOS010000531.1:0-1902 GCA_043747705.1 Bacteroidota bacterium | reverse complement strand
TACAATGGCCCAGGGGCAGGGTGTAAAATCGAAAAGAACAACTGCCTATTTCAAGAATGCTGAAAAAGAATTTGGTGACCAGCGGTACATGTACGCGATCCCGTTTTATACATCTTCCCTAAAGCATGAAAATATTCATGATTCACTTGCCTGTTTACACCTGGCAGAATCTTATTGGCGGGTACGGAATTATGATTCCGCCCTTGTCTATTATCAATTGTACGAAAGCAAATTCGGATCTTTGTTTTCTGCAAAACAACATATTGCCGAACTTTCTGCTACACACAAACAATATGAAACCGCTTCAAACATTTATAAATCATTAATAAAAGAGATCCCGGCCCGGGTGGGTAAACAACTGGCAGAAAGATTAAAAGGTTTTTCCAATATTGAACCATTTCTGAGAGATTCACTTGATTATTCGATTCATTTATTAAAGCTAAATACTAACCAACAGGATTTCAGTCCGCAATATTTCCAAAGCGGGATGGTTTTTGTATCTAACCGTTATCCAAAACCGGTAGTGGCACGTGAATTTGGCTGGGACGGGTTACCCTTTGCTAATATTTATTGGGTAAAAGATACGGCAGACCTGTACATACGCGATTCTACCCCATCGGGTAACAGTTATGCTTACCGGTATAACAAGTCTATAAAAGCGAATGACGATTATACTTCAAGAACGAGTAATGATAATAATATCATCCTTACCAGCAGCATGCGTGGTGCCTATTCAGGTGAAATACATCGGTTGCCAAAATTTAGTGATGACCTGACGACCAAATATAATTATGGTCCGTTGTGTTTTACAAAAAAAGGGACAACTGTTTATTTTACCCGCAACAGCAAGCAACCCAATGCGGGCCGCTATAACCTGGAAATATGTGAAGCAAGTTTTGAAAACGGCTTATGGACCAATATTAAGGTCATGCCTTTTGTACAGGCTGCTTACGATTACTATCACCCGGCAATTAGTAGCGACGGGCAGCAATTATATTTTTGCAGTAACCAACCCGGTGGCATGGGCGGCAGTGATATTTATTATATAAGCCTGGATAACAAAGCCGATCGAAGCACTGCTTTTAATATGGGGGAGAAAATAAATACCTCTGGTGATGAACTGTTCCCCACAGTAAGCGGCGAAGTACTGTACTTCAGTTCAGATGGTTTTGCCGGCCTCGGTGGCCTTGACCTGTATAAAACAACGTATGAAAATAATAGTTGGAAAGTACCGGTAAACCTGGGTTATCCTGTTAATTCTCCTTTCGATGATTTTGGTATTATATACAATAGTGAAAAAAACAAAGGCTTCTTCAGTAGTAACCGGTTAGGCAGCGATGATATTTATACGTTTACCCGTGCACCGTTTTTTATGCACTTAGATGGAACGGTTCTTAGCAGAACAACATTGCGAAGATTGGATAGTGTAAAAGTGCTGATGCATTCAGTGAATATTGAAAAGCCCTCTGTTGATACGTTTACAACAGGCATCACCGGAAACTTCAATTTTCCGGTTAAGCCAGGCTATCATTATTTACTCCAGTTTACCCGTAATGGGTATGTGGAAGATTCTTTGCACATACATACAGCCATACAAAAAGAATTACGATTAGCACCTGTCTTGCTAACACCTATTACTCCCCCGGCACCTCCAGCTGAAAATGACAGGGATGGTGACGGAATAGTTGACAGTAAGGATAAATGCCCAGATGTGAAAGGCGTTAAAGAAAACTTCGGTTGCCCGGATATACAGGCAAAACTTAATGAACTGGCAAAGATGGTGTTCTTTAAAACAGACAAAGACGAACTAACACCGGCAGCTATTAAACCATTAACACAAGCGTATGAAATACTGGCCGAATATCCGAATACCACACTGGTAATTGAAGGACATACGGATAG
>JAYTOS010000530.1:0-1454 GCA_043747705.1 Bacteroidota bacterium | reverse complement strand
AGTTTACTTTGATATTGGTATCTGCCAATGCTGCTGCCAGGTGAACGGTATAAGAATTCAAAGCCGTTTTAGAGGTATCGTAAGCAAATAATTTTGAAGCGTAAATAGGTGACGCCGGATCACTGTGCAAACCAAGCGACCCTAAAATACTGCTGAGGTTAACAATACGGCCGGCTTCACTTTTACGAATCAGCGGCAATAGTGTATTGGTAAGTTTTACTACATTAAAGAAGTTGGTATCCAGGGTGGATCTCAAAGCCTTCTCATCAATGGTGGTGGTATTGTTGATACCCCATTCTTTGCTCTCAATCTGGATGCCTGCGTTGTTAACTAATATATCCAGTTTGCCGTATTTATTTTTGATGTAATCGAAAGCAAAATTGATCTCTGCCTCATTGTCTACATCTAACTGCAGGAATTCAACATCAATACCCTCTGCCTTTAATTGTTCTGCTGCTTTGATACCCCTTTCTTTATTACGGGAAGCGGCAATAACAGTAACCCCCTCTTTACCCAATTGTAAAGCTGTTTGATAACCGATACCTTTATTAGCCCCGGTGACCAATGCGATTTTTTTTGACATTTTTTATAGATTATATTGTTTGAGATGTCCGGCTATTTACCGGGTTTTTATTACATGATTAAGCGTTATATAGTGCAGCAAATGTTTTTGCAAAATCTGCGAGTTTGATCTTACCTAGTGTAGCAGGGCGATGGGTAAAATAATCAACCGACATAGCACCTGTATTCAGCGAATGATTCATCTCAGTATAATTTTTAGCCATTTCTTCGGGCAAACCGGCTTGTAGCATGCCGCCTAAAGCCTGTTCGTCTGTAAATTGTACCCATGCAAGATCAGGTTTGCCAATAGCTGCGCCAAGTACTGAAGCTATCTGGTTCGTAGATACTTCATCACTGGCTATATAGCGTATGCTGTGACCTGAAAATGAAAGACCGAGTAATTCTTCTGCCGCCACATCAGCAATATCTGTGGGTGCCACAATCGGAAATCTTCCTTCTGCCACCGCAAAATTGCTACCGATAATGCCCATTCCTTTGATCATACCGATATTGGCCAAAAGGTTGTTATAAAAATAGGAGGGTCGCAGGTGTTTGATGTTTACATCTGTCAATGTATTCAACGAATTTTCAACCCGGTGTAAACCGCTTACAGGACCAACACCATCAGGTAAATGGGCCCCAATGCTACTAAGGTTTACCACGTGTTTTACACCAGAAGCCTTTATGGCTGTAGCATAAGTTTGTCCTGTTTTTCCGATATGGGTTTTCCAATCAGTTGTTGCATGAATGGGAGGAATCATTGTATAAACAGCATCAGCACCCGTGAAAGTTTTTGTGAGAAAATCCACATCTTCAACAGAACCTATGGCAGCGTTGATGCCTGCGTCGGTTAATTCTTTCAGGTTAGCTGCATTGCGGCCGATAACGGTAAC
>JAYTOS010000529.1:0-1118 GCA_043747705.1 Bacteroidota bacterium | reverse complement strand
TTTATTGCTTACCCAGCATTTAGGCATAAGCCATTTACGGTTAGTAATGGGCACTTCAATGGGCGGTATGCATACCTGGCAATGGGGTTATACTTATCCGGATTTTATGGATGCATTAATGCCTTTGGCAAGTTTGCCTGTTGAAATTGCCGGAAGAAACCGTATGCTTCGCAAGATGGCAATTAACCTTATTGAAATGGATCCTGCATGGCAGGGCGGAGCATATCTGCAGCAGCCAAAGATGGGGTTAACAGGTGCTATTTCTTCCCTCGTTTTTATGGTAAGTTCGCCCTTGCAATGGCAAACGAAAGCACCAACACGTGCCTTGGCAGATTCTATGTTGGCAACCATGGAAGATCGATATGCCTCCACCCTGGATGCAAACGATTTTATTTACCAGTTAGATGCCTCCCGCAATTATGATCCATCCACACATCTTCAAGAAATAAAAGCACCCCTGTTCGCTGTTAATTCTGCCGATGATCAGGTAAATCCACCCGAACTAAAAGTAATGGATAGAGAAATTAAGAAAGTAAAAAACGGTCGGTATATTTTATTGCCCATCACCGAAAAAACTTCAGGGCATGGCACACATTCAAATCCCACAATCTGGGGCGATTATCTTAAACAATTGTTAGCCTTATCGGCCAAATAAACTTCGTTTTTAAACAAATAAAATCACATGCAAAAGAAACTGGTTACAAAAATAATTTTCCTCAGTTTGTTGGTAACAAATTTACAGTTCGCCAGCGCACAAAACAAAGGCAGCGCTGCCAATCCTTTTATTTTAGAGCCTTCCGTTACTACAGTTGCTATCGGTTATTATTGGTCAGAAGCGAAGCCTGTGCTGCATATAAATTCGGGTAATTTCGTAAGGGTACATACTTTAATTACTTCAACCCCAGATAGATTGGAAGCTGCCGGCGTAGCGCCTAAAGATGTAGAGCCGGCCTTAAGAGAAGTACAATTGGTAAAAGAAAAAGGCCCGGGTGGGCATGTACTTACGGGTCCTGTTTATCTTGAAGAAGCAGAGCCGGGAGATGTATTGGAAGTGCTGTTCGATTCTATACAACTGGCCATACCTTACGGGTATAATGCCATTGGGCAAAGTGGGTTTT
>JAYTOS010000528.1:0-1980 GCA_043747705.1 Bacteroidota bacterium | reverse complement strand
ATTCGTGCTGTATGTCAGGTTAAACCAACCAATTACAACGGAAGTTTTTCATGCAGCGATCCGCTGTTAACAAAGATCTGGTACACGTCGGCATATAGTGTTAAGGCCTCTCTTTGTACAGATTATTTTGGTTCTATTTTAATGGATCGGGGCGATAGGATGTCCTGGACGGGTGATGCCCATACTACGCAAGCTGCTGCACTGATAGCATTTGGCAATACTGATTTTATAAAGAAAAATATAAATAACACTTCGCAACAAAGCAATGGCATCAAAAGCTATTCACTTTACTGGGTGTTGAGTTTGCTGGATTATTATAATTACACAGGAGATAAAGAACTCCTGAATACATACATTGGCAACGCATCTGAAAAATTGGATGATGCTTATAAAATATTTGGTACAGATCCAAAGCTTAGGTTTTATGGCTGGGACGAACGGCTTTGTGCAGGTTTTGAGATTTGGTTTAAATCCAGTATGGAAGCTCAGAATGCTTATAAAATGTTATCAATAAGATCTTGGATAGAATTTGCCGCAAGCATGAATAACCTGGGCCGCCCTGATCTTAGAGATAAATACAATGGCTATGCCAATGAAAAAATTGCGGAGCTTCAAAAAAATAATAGCTGGCTTTCGGAGTATGGATTGCACGCTGCGGCTGATGCAATTAATACAGGGCTTTTAAAGCAATCAGAAAAAAAATCATTGTTTGATAAATATTTTCTTGATCGGGTAAACCGAATTTCACTTTCACCATTTAACCAGTACTTCATCATTCAGGCTATGGCATGGATGGGTAAGTACGATGATGCATTAAGCACAGTAAAAGACATGTGGGGCGGCATGATAAAAAACGGTGGCACAACCACGTATGAAGTTTACCGTCCGTTATGGAATAACGTGATCAGTCCCAATGATGCAGTCCCAAATGCACCGTGCGGAATTGTAAGCCTTTGCCATCCATGGGGAGCCGGAACTGTAAAATGGCTCAATGAAGAAGTGCTGGGTATTGTGCCTACATCTCCCGGATTTAAAACGTATGATATTCTGCCACATCCCGGCAGAACATTGACATGGGTATCAGGAAAAACGCCCACACCTTTTGGAACGATCGCTGCTAGTTTTAATATCTCAACGGGCAACTGCAATATTTCGGCGCCAAAAGGAACTACTGGCAGAATTGGCATACCAAAGGCTGAAAAAATTATTACAAAAATTTTAATTAATGGGCATCTTGCATGGGATGGTACTTATCATTCAATAGCTGGAATTGAGGCTGCAGGCGAGGATACAGCATTTGTATATTTTAATGGGCTTCAACCAGGCAATTATAAAATAGCGGTAACGTACAAAGGTAAAACGCCCATCTATAATGAGCCAACCGAACAGTTTGCGGCTCAATTTATAAAAGTAGATACCATAACCAGCGGTAACTGGGGAGGTGTTTTTGGCAAAGAAGGGTATGTACTTTGTAACTATAATGGAGATAGCACGGATAAAAGATCGCTGCCTTCTTATGTCACTTCTATCGAATACTTCAGGGCCTTTGGGGGATCAAATCAAGTTCCTGATAAAACCATCTGGAAATTAGGAACAAATGATACAAGGGCTTGTGCATCAGATTCAGTAAATAATATCCCACGCAACGCAACTGGTATATCTAATCCTGATCAAACAATGACGGTGACGATTGGAATTAACGGAACGAAGGATTATCAGGTAGCACTTTACTTTGTTGATTGGGAAAAAAAAGGAAGCCGGGTAGCTGTTGAAATGTTTGATGCAAACTCCCTTGATCTGATAGCACCAGTGAAGATCATTAATAATTATTCAGGCGGTAAATACCTGGTTTACTCTTATAATAGATCTGCAAAATTCAGGCTTAATAATGTTCGTGGTGGCTTTGTAACATTAAGTGGAATTTTCTTTGATAAAAAGAACTAACATCATTTAAAAGGCCATCGGGGGAAGAGTATATTT